>JAISFK010000132.1 GCA_031263625.1 Clostridiales bacterium | reverse complement strand
GCGAGCGGGCGGGCCCGGGGGCGGGGGCATTTTCCCTTCGTGCTAAACGCCCCGCGGCTCCTGCCGGGCCTGCTGCGGCGGCGGTTCCTGCCGCTGCGCCTGCTGCTGTTGCGCCTGCTGCCGCTGCGGGCGCTCGCTGCCCGTGAATGACGGCAGCTCCCTGAAGCCCGCGCTGTCAACATAGTGCGCCGACACCTCGCCGCGCCATTGCAGGACGATCACGTCGCTGACCGAGACGCTCCGCCCGGCGAAGTCTGGCGGGCATTCCGGGCTGTCGCGCTGGAACGAGCTGAAAATATTGTTCGCGTTCGACAGCGTGTCGCGAATGCCGAGCCTGCCAGTATGCGCGAGCTCGTAGTTCGCGCGGTCGGGCCGCAGCCCGAGGGCTTCAAGCTCGCGCATGGGCGCGAAGCGGAGATCCCGCGCGCCGCCTGCGCCGTCTTTGATCTGGTAGATGCCGAATTTGCTCTCGCCGCCGAACAGCAGGCCGGCCTCGCGGCTGTTCTCGGCGCTCGCCGCAATCGCCGCCTGCGCCGCGCGCGCGGGCGACGCCTCCCAGTCGGCTTTCGCGATGCCGCAAAAGCCCTCCCCGCTGAACGCGGCGATCTCGTCGCGGTCGAGCGCGAGCGCTTCCGTGCTGTCGGGGTATAAAAGGTAAATGGGGTGGCCGGCGTCGAACAGCTCGGCCGCCCTGCCGGCAGACAGCGGGTGCATGTCCGGCTCCGTGTAGCCGTATTCGTTCATCGCGGCGGCGGTCACGGCCGGGTCGGGCGGCGGCGGGCCGGGCGCCGCCTCCGCGGGCTTTTCTGGCTGGGGCGCGGGCGCTTCTTCCGATGCGTCTATGCCGTATTCAGCGGCATGGAGGGCGGCGAGCCGCTGCTGCAGGGCGCTGTCCGTCACGCCTCCGAAACGGACGCCCTCCGCGCCGAGCGAGCCCATTTCCCGCTTGTACGCCGCCGCGAGCTCGTCCGCCGAGCTGTACGCCACTGTTTCGCCGCTGTCGGCGAAGCTGAGATAGCCGGCAGCCGGTTTTTCAGCTTCCGGCGCGGGCTTGAAGCCAAACGCCCAAGTGTCCGGCGACTGCGCCGCAGCTTCAATGCGCGCCCTGACGCTCTCCGGCATGTCTTTGTCGTATACAGTGGTTTCTCGCTCTGTGGAAATGTGCGCCATGGTTTTGTAGTCGCCGTTTGTTTCCTCCGCGCGGTTCCAGACTGTGATCCCGTTGCCGAGGAAGCCGTAGCCGAGGTCGTACAGCTTTTCGGGCTTGCCCGGCTCCTGCGGCGCGGGGCTGCCGCCGCTGGCAAAGCCGGGGGGCGCCCCGCGCGGCTTTTCGCGCGGTTCGTTCTCCGGCGCGTTATTCGCCTCCGCCCTGACGGCTGGCTTGCCGCGGTTTTCTTCGGCCGGCGCCAGCTTTATGGCTTCCTTCAGTTTGCAGAGCCGCTCCCCGAAAGCCTCCGACTCGCCCCGCTTCTTGCCGCCAGAAGCCGTGTAGCGCCTGTACCCGCCCGGCGTGATCGCGGCGAGCGTCGTGTTTGCCCAGCCCTGCGTCCGAAGGGGCAGGCCGATCCCGTGCAGCCTGAACAGCTCGAGGACGGGGTTCTTGCCGCCATGCTCGCGCGCGTCGTATTTCACGCCGATCTCCTTCCCGCCCTTGATCGCGGCGGCTATCTCGGCGACGCGGGCGTCGAGTTTTTCCCGCGCCTCGCGCTGTTCCGCGGCTCGCGCCTGTTCCGCCGCCGCTTGCCGGGCGTCGGATTCTTCCTCGCGCAGCTTGCGGACCGGGGCGTTGTGGGCGTCGCACTCGCCGAGGCGGTCCAGGACAGCCGCGTCTTGGTACGGCGCCCACTTTGCCGGATCCGCCATGTCGCGCTCGAAGCGCGCGGCGATTTGCGGCAAAACAGCGTCAAGCTCCGCTTCCGCGGGGCGGCGGTTTGCATATTTGTGGCTGGTTTCGTCCCAGTCGTCGCTGAAAAATTGCGACGTGCGCTCGATGCGCCCGCTGGCGGTGAGGAAATACAGATTTTTATAGCCGCGGTCATCGTGCGTGAACAGGCGATACTTGCCCGCCGGCTCCTCGACTGTCGCGCGGATTTTTTTGCCCTCGCGGTTGTAGTTCATGCCGTCGAATACGGGCGCCATCAGGACGGCCGCGCCGGCGCGCTGCGGGCCGCTGGCCGCCGCGCTGCGGGCATACGCCGCGATGAGCGCGGCCGCGCCGGCCTCGGGCGGCGGGGTTTGCTCCGGCGCCGCGGGCCGCGCGGGCTCGGCGGGCGTTTCCTCGGCGGGCGTTTCCTCGGCCTTGGGCGGCTCGCTGCCTGCGGCGCCGCCAGCCATGCCGCGGTTCCGCTCCGCGCCGGGCTCGCCGGCTGTTGCGCCGCTGCCCGCGCCGCCGCGCTCCGCGCCTGCGGCGGCCTCCAGATCGATGCCGCGCTCCTTGGCGAGGGCGCGGTATTGCCTCTCTATGCCGCCGATCAGTTCGGCGGCGGTCTTGCGGATTGTGTCGAGGGAGGCTTTCAGCTCTTTGAGATCGCGCCCCTTGCTCCAGTCCGCGATGTATCCGAACGAGTTGGCGCCGGTTTCGATGCCCCACGCCGAGCACACGGTGAAGCTCACGCTTTCGGCGATGCATTCCTCGGCGCGGCGGTCTTTCGGATGCCCGCCGCTATCCGCGGCGCGCGCGGGATCGTCGAGCTTGGCGTGGCAGATCTCGTGGATGGCCGCCGAAACGGTCTGAATCTGGCTCATGCCGGCGCGTATGGCAATCCTGTCCCCAAAATGGCAGGCGCCGTCCGAGTCGGGCGGCAGGCTCTCAAAGACAATCGGGAGCGGCGACGCTGCCCGCAGCGCGTCCATGAAAAGCCCGTAGCGCTCCACGTCGCCCTCCAGCGGCTCGGCGAGCTCGGGGAGCGGCTCGCCCTCGGTCTGGCTGATGTCAAAAACCGCCACGCTTTTGAAGCTTGCGCCCAGCCGCGCCAGCGTTTCCATTACAGGCTGGCCGTTCTCGTCGAGTACCGGCCGCCTCGTCGCCGGGTCGAGCTTTTCAAATTCTTTTGTCTCGCTGTGGGGGATGGGGGCGAGGATCCTGATGCCGCGCTCGCCTTTTTTTACCTGGCGCTTGAAATCCTTTTTCCACGCGGCGTACCCATGGACTCTTTTGGCGTTGGGAAACTGCATGTGGATCAAAACCGTGTTGCGGGTGCTGTAATTGTGGAAGCGGCTCATGGTTTTGAGGTACGCCGCGTGCTTCTCGCTCTCGAACAGGTCTTTCACGCCCTGCTCGAGCTTCGCGGTTATCTCGCGGACTTGCGGTGTGCCGGCCATCTATTCCACCTCCATGCCGCCGCGCTTCGCGTTCGGCGCCGGTGCCGGCTCCGCGTCGCGCCCGGCGTTCTGTTTCGTCGCTTCCGCTTTCGCGCCGCCGAGCCTGCCGAGCAGCGAGGGCTTCCCGCCCGGCGCCTTCTTGGCGGGGGGGGCTTTTTGGGCGCCCGGCTTTGCCTTCGCCGCTTGCGGCGGCATGCTCCCGCCGGCCGCGCCGCCAGTCCGGGTTTCGCGCGCGCTGCTGCGGGCTTGCCCGGCAATGCGCTCGGTCTCCGCGAGCAGCCCGCCGCCGTCTATGCCGCCGGCAGCGCCAATGCCCTTTTCAAGCTCGCGGCCGCTCTCGCGCAGATGGAGCCCGAGCCAGCCGAGAGGCTCGCGGATCGACATCAGGCCCTCTTTGGCGGCCTCCGAGAGCGAGCCCAAGTTTTTCTCCATGAACATCATCAGGCTGAGAAGCCCGGCGTCTCCGGCGCCGCTCGCCGCGTAATTGTCGCGAAGCCGCTCAATCAGCGCCTTGTCGGGGTGCATTTCGTAGTCGCAGCGCTCGCTGATCGCGTCCAGCAGGTCGCCTTTGAGCGGCCCGCCCGCCGCCCCGCCGCCGGGGCTGAGGCTGGCGAGCTGCCCCGGCGTCAGGCCGAGCGGCGACACAAACTCGTCAAAAAGCCATGTGAGCGGCCTGTCGATGGTTGTCAGGTAGAATTTTGCGGCTCGCGGGAACTCGCCGATGCTGTTGGCGCAAAACCATGAGAGCGCGCAAAGCGCGCCCGGGTCATGGCTCTGGCATCCGGCGATCCGGTATTCGTCGCGGAGCCGCCGGGCGAGCACCGTGTCGCCGGCTTGGCTGGGGCTGCAGCCCGCAAAGTCGGCGCCCGTGTACGCCGCCGCGAGCGGGTCCCTCGCCCGTATGCGCGCCAGGCTCCCCGCCAGATCGCCTCCGGGGAGGGGGTAATTGACAAGCCACGCGCCCGGCCAGCCGCCCGCTTTCCGAAAAATTATGAAGGGCAGGCTCGAGTCGCCGCCCCGCGCGAGCGGCATGATCTCGGCTATCGCCGCGAAGAAGTCGTTTGCCATGCTCACCGCCGCCCCCTTTCGCCGCCGGCGCTGAAGTCCAGCCTGAAATTCACGAATTTCCCGCCGCTGTCGTCGAGAATGACCGCCGCGCCGTGCTCTTTGCCTGTTTTTTCGGAGCGCAGGCCCTTGACGGCGGCGCGCCCGTCTTTCAGCAGGGCGGCCGCGATTTCGGCGTCCAGCGCCTTCCCCTTCGCCGTCCAGAATTTGGAGTTTTTCCACAGCTTGAAGCCGCAGGCCCCGCTGTCGCAGAAAAAGCCCGCCGCGCCCTCGCGCACGGGCGAGCCGCAGCGCGGGCACGGGCCGAGCGCGGCCCCGGCCCGGTTCCCGGATTCGGGGAACAGGCCGGCAAGCTCCGGCTTCGGCGAGCTGTTCTCCGCGACAAGCGTTTTAACGAACTCCGCGATGCCGCCCATAAACTCGCCGCCCGCCAGCCTGCCCGCCTCAACCAGCCGGAGGCGCCGCTCCCACTCCGCGGTCAGGAGCGGCGATTTGAGCGCGCCCGGCAGCGCCGCGATCAAATTGAGGCCGCGCTCTGTGGGCAAAATGCTTTTCTTTTTTCGCTCCGCAAAGCCGGATTTGACCAGCTTCTCGATGATGGCGGCGCGGGTCGCGGGGGTTCCAATCCCTTTCCGCTCGGCGCCGTCGGGGAAATGTCCTGGGCCGCCCTCTCCTGCCCCTTCGCGGCAGTCCGCCTTGTCTTCCGCGCCTGCCGTTTCCATCGCGGAGAGCAGGGTGTCCTCCGTGTGCGGGCGCGGCGGCGTTGTTTTGCCCTCTCTGACGGAAGCCGCCACGCTGCCGAATGTCTGGCCTTTTGACAGTTCCGGCAATGCCGCGCTTTCTTCGCCCTCGCTGTCCCCCTCGCCGGGCTTGTTTTTCAGTGTGGCGCGAAACGCGGCGTCGGCGGCTTTCCAGCCGTCTTCCAGAACCGTCCTGCCTTTTGCCGTGAAGCGGTGCCTGTCGGCCGGGTTCCGGCCGCCGCATTCCAGGATCGCCGTGGCCGTTTCGTATTTGTGGGCCGGCGCGACGGCGCAAATCAGGCGGGCGATCAGCAGCCGCAATATGAGGGATTCGCCGGCTGGGAGCGCGGACAGGTCGGCCTTTGCCGCCTCCGGCGTCGGCATGATGGCGTGGTGGTCGCCCACTTTGGCGTCGTCGATCACCGCGCCGGCGTTGACCGGGACGGGAACCTTTGCGAACGGAAGTTTCATGGCCGCGAGATTGGCGAGTTTCTCAAGCCCGTCTTTCATGTCGCTGCCCAAAAACCGGCTGTCGGTTCGGGGATAGGTGATGAGCTTCTTTTCGTAGAGCGACTGCGCGTGGTCCAGCGACTGCTGCGCCGTGAAGCCGAAAAGCCTGTTGGCTTCCCGCTGGAGCGTGGTCAGGTCGTAGAGCCTCGGCGGGGCGGCGGTCTTCGCCGCTTTTTCCACGGACAGGACGGACGCGTCCCTGCCGTCGGCGGCGGCGCGGACGGCCTCCGCCGCTTCCGGGCTTTTCTGCTTCTCGCCGCAGGCGGCGAAGGGGCCGCAGTCGATCTCCGGCGTGTAGAACGGCTCCGGGACGAACCCGCGGGCCGCTTCCTCGCGGCTGGCGATCATCGCCAGCGTCGGCGACTGCACCCGCCCCGCGCGCAGCGCGGCGCCGTAAAGTATGGACAGCATCCTCGTGGCGTTCATGCCGACGAGCCAGTCGGCCTGCTCGCGGCACTTGGCGGCGTCGCGGAGATTGCCGCAGTCCGCGCCGTCCCTGAGATTGGCAAATCCGGCCCGGATGGCCGCGTCCTCCATGCTGCTGATCCACAGGCGCTTTACGGGCTTGCGGCACTTGGCGTATTCGAAGGCGCCGGCGAAGATCAGCTCGCCCTCGCGCCCGGCGTCGCAGGCGTTGACCACAAGCCCCACATCGTCGCGGCCCATCAGCCCCGCCAGGATTTCCAGCTGCGCCTCCTTGCCCCTGGCCGGCGCGCGCAGCCATGTTTCCGGCACTATCGGCAGATCGGCGAGGCTCCATGTTCTGTAGCGCTCGCCATAGGCGCCCGGCTCGGCCAGCTCGAGCAGGTGCCCGAAGCACCACGCGACGATAAACCCGCCGCCCTCCATTATTTTTATTGGAGTGTCGTCTAACACGTCGCGAGTGCTTGTGTAATCTCCATTTTCAGCAGAATACGATTTTTCAGTGTCCGACACGCTGCTGTCAGTTATGAAATAACCATTCTCGCGCTTATTCGCGCCAAGGACGGCGCCAATCGAGCGCGCGGCGCTCGGCTTCTCGCATATCACAAGATTATACAAAGCAAGTTCCTCCCAAAAAAAAATTGCCCGCAGGCCGAAGCCCGCGGGCGTCTGCCAATGCGCGGCCGCGCGTTTGGCAGCTGGCCATAATGTGCGGCGCGCATGTGCGCATGGCTGCTGGTCATAATATGCGGCGCGCATGGCTGCTGGTCATAATCGCGGCTGCGCGCATGGCTGCTGATCGCAATGTGCGGCGCGGCTGCGCGCATGGCTGCCGCTGCGCATAATATGCGGCGCGCCTGGCTGCCGCCCATAAATATGCGCCGCGCGCGCGTTTTTATGCCTAGTAGCCCGTGCGCGGAAGCTTGGCCGGGGCGGGGGCGGGAGCGGCGGGCGCGAACACGTCGCTCACCCAGGCGGAGCTCCCGACGACCCATTCCTCCATGTACCTGCCGCCCGCGTCGGCCTTGTTCGCGAACTGGAACCCGCCCGGCAGGCCGCTGCTGACCGTCACGAATATCTGCGGCTGCTCCACCTGGCAGAAGCCCGCCTTGACCGTGCCGAACAGCAGGCTGAAGCTGGCGGCGTATTCGTCGCTGGCAAGGCCGAGCGCGGCGTTCCGGCAGTCGATCGCGTTGTTCCGCGTGGTGCTGAGGTTGTCCGCGATGACGCGCGTGTCCCCTTTGTTCGTCGTGATCATTATTTTGTATTTGAGCGCCTGGCTGTAGGTCCCGGTCACGATTTTTTGGAGCCGCGCCGCGTCCGTTGGCAGGATGTCCCGCCAATAGAAGTCGGCGAGCGGGACGCTGCCCGTGTTGGCGACCTCCTTGACGGCGTAGCTGATCGTGCTGCCGGGAATCGCCTCGCGCACCCCCGTTTTGAGGATCTTCACGCCCGTGTTCGCCGAGTAGTTGAGATATTCAAGCCTGACAATCTGCGTCGCGAACTCGATCTCGATGTCCATCGGCTCGCCGGAGATTCTGTACCACTGCGGGGCCTGGACTTCTTTGACGGCATAGCGCCCCAGCGGGAGCGGCTTGGACACAGCGCGCCCGTCCGCGCCGCTTGTGAAGCGGTCAAGGAGATTGCCGGACTTGTGGGCATAGACCTCAAAGACCGCGCCCGCGAGCGGGGAGCCTTTCGGCAGGCCGTTGATCTCGTTGTCGTCGCCGGAGAGCTTCGTGATTTGGATCTGCCCGGCCTGCGCCGTGTTCTCCCACACAATCTCCGTCACCTTGCCGGGTTTGAACTCAACCGTCCTGGGCATGTCGTCGCGATAGTAGCCCTCGGCGGGGCGGGTTTCGCGGATCGTGTAGCGCCCCGGCGCGAGCGCGCCGTCAAAGTCAATGGCGCCGTTGTTGTCTGTGATGTACGTCCCGACCTGTTTGTTGCCGGAATCGAACAGCATGAACTCCGCGCCGCAAATCGGCTTCTTGGTCGCGCTGTCGATCTTTTTGACGCGCAGGCCCGCCATGGCCCTGTTCGTGATTTGGAGCGCCGCAAGCCTGCCGGGCGTGACGGTGGCGGAGTGGACGGCGGCGTCAAGCTCGTAGCCGTCCGGGGCCTTGGTTTCGGCGACGCGGTATTCGCCCGCGGGCAGGGTGTTTATCTGGATCCTGCCGTTTTTGTCGGTCGTGTAGCTGCCCGAAATATCGCCGTTGGGGCTTGCGGATTTGTTCGGGCTGTTGGCCTCGGTGCCCGGCTGGTTGCCGTCCGCGATGGATCCCGCTGTCAGCCGGCCGTCCGCGCGGCGCACGTCGAACACCGCGCCCGCGAGCGGCTTCCCGGTCGCCTCGTCGGTTTTGACGATGAGCAGCCCCGCCATCGGCGCGTTCTCCACGGTGAGCGTCGCGGGCTTGCCCCACTTTATTTCGACATTCCTCGGCGCGGCGTCGATGAGATAGCCGTCGGCCGCCCTTGTCTCGGCGACGGTGTACCACCCGCCGGCAAGCTCGGGGATGAAGACGGTTCCCGCCTTGTCCGTGGCGAACTCGCCGATTTTTTCGCCGTTCATCCTGGCGACGCTGAACACCGCGCCCTCGATGGGCTGGCGGGTGTTCGCGTCGATCTTGACGATTTGCAGGCCCGCCAGAGGCTTGTTCAGAAACTCCGCGCTGGCGAGCTTGCCGGACTTCACGGCGACAGTCTGCGGCTGGCTGTCGAGGATGTACCCCTCCGGCGCGGCGGTTTCGGACACGATGTACGTTCCCTCGGAAAGGCCCGGAACGATGGTTTTGCCCGCGCTGTCCGTCTTGTATTTCCCGATTCTCTCGCCATTGCCGCGCTCCACCGCGAACTCCGCGCCCATGAGCGGCGCGCCGGTGGAAGCGTCGAGCTTCACGATCTCGATGCCCGAAAGCGGCCTGTCCGCAAAGGCCGCGACCGCGGGCGCGCCGGGCTTCACCTCGACGGTTTTCGCCGCGCTGTCGAGCTGGTAGCCTGCCGGGGCCTTGATCTCGCTCACCACATACCACCCGGGCGCGGCGTTCGGGATGCTGGCCGCGCCGTCCCTGCCCGTGGCAAATTCGCCCACGAACTCGCCGGACTGCCTGCGGACTTCAAAGACCGCGCCCGCCAGCGGCGAGCCGTCAAGCGCGCTCGTCTTGCGGATTTGCAGCGAGGACAGCCGCCTGTTCTCGAAAACCAGCTTGATGAACTGGTTGGCGGTCGCTTCAAAATCCTGCGGCGTGTCGTCAATCAGATAGCCGTCCGGCGCTTCCGACTCCACAGCCTTGTACCACCCCGGCGGCAGCCTGTCGATGATGGCGATCCCGTCGCCGTTTGTCGCGAAGCTGCCGGCGAACTCGCCGGATTTTTTGTAAACGGTGAAGCGGGCGCCCTTCAGCGGCTGCTTTGTCGCCGCGTCGATCTTGACGATCTGGGCGCCGGACATTTTGCTGTTCTCCACTGTCAGCGTGTAGGCGAGGCCGTAGCTCACGTAGACGGTCTGCGTCTTGTTCTCCAGGACGTAGCCGTCGGGGGCTTTGCTCTCTTTGACCACATAGCTGCCGCGCGCGAGGTTCGGGATCTCGATGGTTCCCGCGGAATCGGTGGCGAAGACGCCGCCGGATGTTCCGACCGCCGAGCCGTCGGCCCTTGCCACTGTGAACTCCGCGCCGGGAAGCGGCTGCTTTGTTGCGCTGTCAAGCTTGCGGATGACGAGGGAGCCGAGCGGCTCGTTCGTGAACGCCGCCGTGCAGGTCTTGCCGTCCGTCCCGATGCTGACGGTCTGGGGCACGGATGCCAGCGCGTAGCCGTCCGGCGCGGTGAGTTCCGTTGCCACATACGCGCCCGGTTTGAGGTTCGGTATGAGGATTTCGCCGCTCGCGCCTGTCGCGAACTCGCCGTTTGGGCTGCCGGCAGCCGCGCCGCTCGCCTCCGTGACCCTGAACCGCGCCCCGGCAAGCGGCGCGCCCGTTTTCGCGTCTGTCTTGGTTATGAGCAGGCTGCCGTATGGATAGTTCGCGAAGGCAAATTCCAGAACCGTCGTGCCGTCCGCTTTGAGATAGCCGTTCTGCTGGCTGTTCTCGCCGACAAGGAAATTCTGCGGGGCCTGCGCCTCTTTCACGATGTAGTAGCCCGGCTCGAGACCAGTGATCACGACGATGCCGCTGCTGTCGGTGGTGTAGCGCCCGACTGCCGTGCCGGGGACGCCCGAAACCTGCCCGTCGGCGCGGTAAAGCTCAAATGCCGCGCCCGCCAGCATTTCGCCCGTGATCGCGTGGGACTTCTTGATGACGACGCTGTTCAGCGGCCAGTTGAAGCCCTCGCCCTGCGTGAAATACTCGCTGCCGGAGTGCCCCTCGGCTGGAGGTTTCGCCGCCGCGGGCGGCGCGGCGCCCGCGCCCGGCCCCGCGCTGCCCGCGCTGCCTGTCCCTGCGCCGCCGCCGTCCGCGCCGCCCGCGCCTGCCGCGCCGTAGTAATGCTCAAACTCGGCAAGATAGGCGTTCTGGCCGGGGCTGGCGTACAGGCGGGTGGCGGGGTTGGCCGGCAGGGAAAAGCCGTTCGCGGGCAGCGTTTCCGTGAAAACATACCAGCCCGGATCGGCGCGCGGGATGACAATCCTCCCGTCCGCGCCCGTTTTGTGGCTGCCGATGTTCAAAAGGCCGCCGCCCGGCTGCTCATGCTCGACTTTGAACGTCGCGCCGGGTATGCCCTTGCCCGTCAGCGCGTTCGTTTTCAGGAACACGAGCACGGGCTTGCGGGTGTTGTCGAACTTGGCCTGCAGCGTCCTGTCCGGCTCAAACTTTGCGTCCTTCGGCGCGGTGTCGGCGATGTAGCCGGGGGGCGGGAGAATTTCGGAGATCGTGTACCAGTCGGCGTCCAGCCCGCGCAGCCGGATCTCGCCGTTCTCGTCGGTAAGCCCTTCCCAAACGAGCGACCCGTCCTTGCGCCGTATGGAGAACTCAGCGCCGGGGAGCGGCCTCGCCGTCTCCGCGTCGATTTTCAGCACGACGAGCGCGGGCTTTTCCCTGTTCGTGAAAACAAGCTCCTTGATCTTCCCCCATTCAAGCTCGATGTCCTTGTGCTGCGGGTCTAGGAGGTAGCCTTCCGGCGCGGATATTTCCTCAACGGAATAAATCGCCTCGTCGAGGTTGTAAATTGTGGCCGTGCCGTCCTCGCCGGTGATATATTCGGATGTGGTGCCGCCCTCGGCCTTCCACACCCTGAACTTCGCCCCGGCGAGCGGCTTCTTGGTCTGCTCGTCCACTTTTGCGAGCTTCAAAGCTGGGCGCAGGCGGTTGTCGAACTTGGCCTGGACTGTTTCGCCCGGCGCGAATTTGACGTCCTTCGGCGCGTTCGCGGCAAGGTAGCCGAACGGGGGCGCAATCTCCGTCACGGTGTGCCAGCCGTCCTGCAAATCGGGCAAATGGATCTCGCCGCGCCCGTCGGTCAGGCCCTCCCAGACGACGGGGCCGTCCTTGCGCCTGACGGAAAATTCCGCGCCCTCGAGCGGCAGCCCTGTCATCTCGTCCACTTTGAGTATCGTCAGGCCGGGCTTCTTGAAGTTGCCGAACACGGCGGCGCCCGTCCTGTTCGGGAACAGCGTCACGAGCTGCGGCGCGCCGTTCGGCAGATAGCCCGGAGGCGGCAGGGTCTCGATAATTTCATAAACACCGGGATCTAGCGCGCGCAGCCACGCCTCTCCGCTTTCATCCGTCGTCACAGTCGCGTAAGTCGCGCCGTCGGCCTTGCGGACTTTGAAGCTCGCGCCCCCCAGCGGCTCGCCCGTTTTCGCGTCGCGCTTGGATATTTTGAG
>JAISFK010000082.1 GCA_031263625.1 Clostridiales bacterium | reverse complement strand
CCGTAGCTGTAGCTGTAGCCGCAGCCGTAGTTGTAGCCGTAGCCGCAACCGCTCACTGCTATTCTCAATCAAGATTTCGCCCCAAATCTTTGGGCGGGCTACTTACTTTCATGGCAATGGTCCCAAAGCGGGCTACGCCCGCAACCCAAGTCGGAACGGGAAAGCGCGGTTTCTCCGTTCCTCACGGGCGCGATGCGCCCGCGCCGCGCTCATCCGCGCGGCGTTAGTGACTTACAGGCGCTGACTTCTTGCTATTTATTACAATTATGCGCCTGTAAGTCGCTAAGCCTGTCGCCGCGCTGTCTATTGGTTCGCGAGAAAATCCTTCAGCTGGACTTTCGTCTCCTCGAGCACCATGTCCAGGCCCGCCTCTTTGAGCAGGCCGACGTACTCGTCCAGCTTGGCCTCCGTGTCGCCGCCGAACACGCCCAGGTCAAACGAGGTGGCCCACTCCTGGTTCAGCGAGTTGAGCAGCGCGGTTTCCGCCACGAACGCGCTGTTGTCCACCGTGAAGCCGTCCACCGGGAAGTTCGCCGGGTCGAGGTTGGCCCTGTCGTACTGCCCGCGGATCTCCATGACGCTCGGCGCGATCCCGCCCTCGCCGGGGTTCATGAGGCTGCGCAGGCACCACGCCCAGCCGCTCCACGGGTACGCGTCCGCGTTCGGCCCGTTGGAGTGGGTGTTGTCCGCCTCGAGTATGTAGTGCTCGCCTTCCACGCCGCCCTGCATGAGGTTGTTCACCTCGTAGTCGTTCTTCATGACGTCGATCGCCAGCGCCGCGCGCTCGGGGTTCCTGCTGAAAGACGTGATGGCCAGCGCGTCGTAGTTGTACGGGGATATGCGCGTGTGCGCCTCCGGCGGCATGATGCTGAAATACTCCGCCTCGATGCCCTTCTTCTCCATGTCGATGATGTCCGTGTTCGCGGCCTTGTACATGCAGATGTCCGACGCGCTCTTGCTCTCGGAGAACAGGTCCGTGATGTGCGTCACTCCGGTGATGGCGTTCGACGGCCACACGCCGCGCCTGGCCCACTCGGCCATGCGCAGGCAGTATTCGCGGTATTCCGGCGTTTCCACCATCATGAACAGGTCGTCCGGATCGAGTGCGCCTTTCTTTGAATCCCACAGCGCGGAGCCGACGGTCTGCCAGCTGTTGATGCCGTTGAGGAACGTCAGCGTCATCGGCACGGTCGGGTTCGCGTACATGGCGAAAATGCCCGATTCCTTCTCGCCGCCCGCCACCGCGAACAGGTACTGCTCAAACTGGGCGAACCCCGTGATCTCGGGAACGCCGTACTTCTCGCGCAGATCCTTGCGCACGACCACGCCGTATGCCTGCTCGTAGTCGGACTGGTTCCTCGGGATCTGGTAGAGCTTGCCCTTGTACATGGCCTGGTTCCAGCTGACGGGGATCTGGCTTTTCATGGTTTCCGGCATCCACTGGCTCAAAAAGCTGTCCGTCAGCTCGTAGAACGCGCCGTTGTCCGCGTGCGTCGTGAACGGCCCGATGTACGGGTGCGTCATGATGATGTCCACGTCCTCGCCGCCCGCGAGCACGAGCGGGTACTTCGTCTGAAAATCGGACAGCGGGATGATCGGGACCTCGACCGTCGTGTTGATCAGCTCCTTCATCCTGTCGCTGGCCAGCTTCACGACCCGGTCGTGGTCGGTGCCCTTCGTGCCGACGGCGTAGAAGATCATGTTCAGCTCCTTGGACGTGTCGAAGCCGGCCCACGGGTTGGCGCCCGCCTCCGCGCCATTCGCGCCCCCAGCGCCCTCTGCGCCCTCCGGGGCGCCCGCGCCGTCTGCCGCGCCCGCAGCCGTGTCCGCAGGCTCCGCCGCGCCCACGGCCGCGGCCTCCGTCGCATCCGCAGCCGCAGTTGCGGCCGTCGTGGCGGCCCCCGCGCCCGCTGCCGTCGTGCTCGCCGCCGGCGATCCGCCGCACCCCGCCGACGCCGCGAGCAGCGCCAGCACGAGCGCGGCCGCCAGGATAATTGAGTAACGTTTCATTGCCTGTTGCCCTCCTGTCTTTTATTTGCCGTTTTTGGCTCCCTTTGAATATATGCCCTCAACCCTTCACCGCCCCGATAGTCAGCCCTTTCACGAAATAGCGTTGCACGAACGGGTACAGCAGGATGATCGGCCCTGTGGTGATTACGGTCATGCCCATTTTCAGCGTTTCCTGCGGCAGGGACACGAGGGACGCGTCCACCGTCGCGCCAATGCTCACGAGGTTTTTCAGCGCCTGTATGCTGTTGATCATCTCCTGCAAGAAATACTGGAGGCTCATCCGCTCCTCCTTCGTGATGTACAGCAGCGTATTGTACCAGTCGTTCCAGTACGCCAGCGCCGAAAACAGGCCCAGCGTGGCGATCAGAGGCTTGCACAGCGGCAGGATCAGGCGGTAGAAGATCAGCACGTCGTTCGCGCCGTCCACCTTCGCGGACTCCGTGATCTCGAACGGGATGCTCTTTATGTAGCTCTTGGCGATGATCATGTTCCACACGGAAAACATCAGCGGCAGCACGAGCGCGATATAGTTGTTCCGGAACTTGAGATAGCGCGCGCACAGGATGTACGTGGGCACAAGGCCGCCGTTGAAAAGCGTCGTGAAGAAGAAGAACAGCGAAAACTTGTTGCGCTGCGGGAAGTCCTTGCGCTGCAGCACGTAGCCCGTCATGGTGGCTATCAGCACGGCCAGCGTCGAGCCGACGGCCGTCGCGCACACCGTGTTGCGGTACGCCCACAGGATCCGCTGCGGGTTGCGAAACGCCAGCCTGTACGCCTCCAGCGAGAACTCCTTTATGAAAAACGTGTAGCCGTGCCGCATGAGCGCCGCCTCGCTCGTGAAGGACGTGACGAGCACGAGGACGAACGGCAGCACGCAGAGCAGGCCGTACAGCGTCACGAGCGCGTAGCCGGCGGCGCAAAAGACCGCCCTGTCCCTCTGGACTATTTTGCCTGCAATCTTGCCTGGCCTCCCCGCGCCTGGCGCAAGGGCCGCGTTGGGTGTCGTGCCTTCCATCGTCTTTGACCATCCCTCTTTCAAGTTTTCGCGTTTCAAGTTTTCGCGCGCCGTGTCCGCAGATGCGGCTACGACAGCGGATACGGCTACGGATACGGCTGCGGCTGCGGGCGCGCGGCTAGAATAGCGAGTAGTCCGGCTGCAACTTTTTTATGAGCGCGTTGACGGCCATGATCGTGGCAAAGCACAGCACGGACTGGTACAGGCCGGCCGCGCTCGCCATGCCCAGATCGCTCGTGGACGACAGCGCGCGGTATATGAACAGGTCCAGAATGTCGGCCTTGGGCAGCAGCAGGGCGTTGTTGCCGATCAGCTGGTAGAACAGGCCGAAGTCCCCCCGGAACACCTGGCCCAGCGCCAGCAGGAACATGATCGCCATGGTCGGCGCCAGGCAGGGCAGCGTGATGCGGCGGATGCGCTGGATCAGGCTCGCGCCGTCTATGGAGGCCGCCTCGTGCAGCTCCGGGTCGATCCCCGTGATCGTGGCCAGGTACACCACGGTGCCGTAGCCCACGGTCTTCCACGCGCGGAAGGCGACGAGCAGGTACGGCCACGGGCCGGCGTCCGCGTACAGGTTTACGCGGCCGGCCCCGACGGAGGACAGCAGGCCGTTCAGCAGGCCGTACTCGTAGCTGAACACCGCCTGCAAAATCGCCGCGACCACCACCCAGGAGATAAAGTACGGCAGGAACATGAACGACTGGAACAGCCGCTTGAACCTCTTGCTCGCCAGCTCGTTGATCACGATCGCGAAGCCGACCTCCAGCGCCATGCCCACCGATATGAAAGCCAGGTTGTACAGCAGCGTGTTGCGCGTGAGGAACCACAGCTTGTTGGACATCAGCAGGAAGCGGAAGTTTTTCAGCCCCACCCAGTCGCTCCCGAATATGCCCTTCTGGTAGTTGAAATTTTTGAACGCGACGACGATGCCCGCCATCGGCAGGTATGAAAACACGACGACGTACAGGATCGCCGGCAGCAGCATAAGCAACAGATACCGGTTGTTCCACGCGGTTTTCGCAAACGGGCTCCGAGCCCGGCGCGGCGCCCCGGCCGACAGACCATCCATGCCAACGCCCTCCCTCTCATAAATTGCGCTGCTCAATTCGCGCTGCTCAATTTTCGCTTGCGCTTCAACAATTCGACAATTCAACAATTCAATTTCAATAATTCAGCAATTCAAATTATACTTGACACGAAAAATTCTATCTCTTAAAATAATTGTCATAATCTTAAATATTTTGCTCTCAAAGGGATGAATAGCCATGAAATTGCTGATAGTGGACGACGAGTTTTTTGTGAGGGCTCGGATCGCCCAGCAGGTGGACTGGGGCGCCGTCGGCATTTCGGAGATCCGCGAGGCGTCGGACGGCTTGGAGGCGCTGGAGCTGATCCGGGATTTCGCGCCGGACATCCTGCTCTCGGACGTCTGCATGCCCAAGATGGACGGCATACGGCTCGCCGAGGCCGCGGCCGGGCTGAGCGCGGGCTGCAAGGTCATTTTCATCAGCGGCTATTCCGACGCGGAGTACCTGAAAAGCGCTATATCGCTGCGCGCGCTGAACTACATCGAAAAGCCCATCGACATCCGGGAACTGACAAAGGCGCTCTCCGACGCCGTCGCCGACATTCGGAAAGAGCGCAGCGCGGCCGAAACGCTGGCCGATCTGCGGGAGAAGGAGCGCGCCGCGGCGCTCTCGCGCGCGGCCCTGGGCCTGACGAGCCGGGCGTCGCTCGCCGAAGCCCTGGCGTCGCTGGCCGGCCTGGCGGACGTGGCGGCCTGCAAGCTGTTCGTCACGCTGATCGTCCACATCGCGCCGGCGCCCGCGCCCTCCGCAGGCGACGAGCAGCCGCCGGAGGCCGAAACCGCAGCCATGCTCGCCCGCGCGTTTGAAACGGAGGGCGTGACGTGCCTCTGCGCGCGCAAGCGCGGGGAGTGGATCGTCCACTTCATGGATCGCGGCAGCGCGGATCCCCTGCGCGCCTACGGCTACATCGAGCGCTGCTGCAGCCTTCTCAGCGCCCGCGCCCTATCCCCCTCGGAGCACAGGGCCATCTACGGCGTCGGCAGCTTCGCCGCCACTCCGGAGCAGGCGCCCGCCTCCTACGAGGACGCGCTGCTGGCCGTGCAGCAGGGCTTTTTCAAGCGCCCCGGCTGCGTGTGCTACTACAAGGGCGGCAAGAAGATCTACGACTTCTCGTCGTTCAGCCTGCCGGAATTTTCCCACGCGCTGAAAAAGGGGACGCCGGCCAGCGCGGTCTTCCTCGCGCGCAGCGTCACGGCCGAGATAAAGTGCTACGAAAACACGCTCACCGCCAACGTGCTGCGCTTTTACTGCACGCTGGCGCAGGAGCTGCTGGCCGCCGCGAAGAGGGACGACATCCCGCTGTTCGACGAGTTCGCGTGGGAGCAGGACATCTGGGCGCACATGGCCCGAATCCCCTTCATCGACGAGCTGTGCGACTTCCTGATCGACGGCATAGAGCGCTACTACAGCGCCGGCGAGAAAGGCGCGACGCCCAACCAGACGGTCAACGGCATAATCCGCTACGTGAAGCGCCACTACGGCGACCCGGATCTCAGCATCACGATGATCAGCGACTACGTCAAGCTCTCGCCGACGTATATCTGCCACCTGTTCAAGGAAGTCACCGGCGGCACGCTCAACGCCTTCCTCACCGAAACCAGGATACGCAAGTCTCTGGACTTCATCGGCGACCCGCGCCGCAAGGTCAAGGACGTGGCCAGGCTGGTGGGATACCGCAACGGCAACTATTTTTCGTACCAGTTCAAGAAATACATGGGCTATTCCCCCACCGACCCCAAGTAAGAAAGCGTGTTCGCGAAAGGAGTGTTTCCGATGCGCAAGATTCTCGCGCTGCCGGCGCTTATCCAGCAGAAGCTGCGCTATCTGCGTTTCAAGTCGAAGGTGCTGATCCTGATCCTGTTCTCCGTGTTCGTCCCGCTCTTTACCGCCATGCTCATGTTCGGGCGCTACGCGTCCGACACCGCCCGCGCCTACGGGCAGGAGGCCATGCGCAACGCGTTCAGCCAGGCATACGACGTCTTGGCGGATCGCTTCAGCCTCGTCCGCCAAAACGCGAGCCTCATCATGATCGACGCCAGCGCGCGCGACCTGATCCAGACCCGCCCGTACAACCACGACTTCATGCTCCAGCGGGACATGATCGGTAAGGCCGGCATGGTAATCGACTTCGTGGAGAACACCGCCGCCATGATGAACCTGAGCGTCTACGTCCCCGACGCATACACGTACATCGTGGACAACCACAAGTACTTCCGGATATCGGCGGTCGCGGGCGACGACTGGTACGCCAGCCTGTTCTCCAAGCCGTACCGAAGCATGTGGGCCGCCTCGGCGGACGCGCTGTCGTACATGGTGCGCGTCTGCGACGTGCTGGACTACTCCCGCACCGTCTCGATCCTGCGGCTGGACTTTTCCAGGGGCGAGGCGGAAACGGCCCTGCGCCAGGCCATCACCTACGACGGCAGCTGCGCGTACCTGCTGTCCGACACGGGCGAGATCGTCGCAATGGCGTCCGTGGGCCAGCCCCCGCCGGGCGCCCTGCCGACGGACGGCGGGCTCGACAGCCTGTCGTTCAGCGAGGCGCGGCATGTGCAGGGCGACGGCTTCCACTTGCAGTACCGCTCGTTCAAAAGCCACCCATGGACGCTGGTCATGCTCGTGCCGGAGCGCAGCCCGTTCCAGATCCTCAACAGCGCGCAGCAGCGCAGCATCTACCTGCTCGCCTTTGTGTGCGGCGCGGCGATCGTCATCATCTGCCTGGTGTTCTCGCAGGACGTCATCAGCCGCGTCCAGATGGTGTCCTCCAGCATGAAGGCGCTGGAGAACGGCGTGCTCAGGCCGCTGGACGCGCCGAGGGCCAGGGACGAGATCGGCGCTTTGATCGAGAGCTACAACTACCTCACGGAGGAGCTGGACATGCAGATCTCCGCCAGGCACATGGCGGGCGTCAGCCAGAAAAACGCGGAGCTGCGCGCGCTCCACTCGCAGATCAACCCGCATTTTCTGTACAACACGCTGGAGCTGATCAACTACTACGCCTTCCAAAATTCGCCCGAGGGCGTCGAGGAAATTGTCTCCCTGCTGTCCAAATTCTACAAGCTCAGCCTGAACCGCGGCGAGGACCTGTACCAGGTGTGGCAGGAGCTGGAGTTGACGAACATCTACCACAGGATCCAGAACATCCGCTACGAGGGCCGGATCGAGCTGCGCTGCGACGTGCCCGTGGCGCTGTGCCAGTGCGAGATGCCGCGCATTGTCCTGCAACCCCTCGTGGAGAACGCCATCTACCACGGGATCATGAACCGCGACGACAAGCGGGGGCGCGTAGCGATCGCGGCCGAGCGGCAGGGCTCGGACATCCTGTTCACGGTGGCGGACAACGGGATCGGCATCTCCGCGGAGCAGGCGGCGCGGCTCAACGCATCGCTCGGCGCGAGCGGAGATGGCGGAGGGGGCGGAGGGGGCGGCGCAGAAGGTGGCGGGGCGAGGGCGAGGGCGAGGGCGAACGATATAAGCGGCACTGGCGGAGCAGGCTATGCGGGCGGCATTTCGCAGGGCGAAGCGGATGCGGGCGGCGCGAGCGCAGGAGGCACCTCGGATAGCGCCGGCGCGGACAGCTCCACGTCGGGCGGCACGGACAACTCCACGTCGGGCGGCGCCCGCGCAGGCCGGGGCAGCCGCTACGGCGTCAAAAACATAGACGAGCGGCTGCGCGCCTATTACGGCGAGGGCTACGGCCTGACGTTCGAGGCCGCGCCGGGCGGCGGCACGGTCGTGCGGCTGCGCCTGCCCATGCGCTGAGCGGGCGGGGCCGGCGGGCGCTCCCCCGCCGCGCGCGTGAACAGAATATTGTATGAAACCTCACATTTTTAAAGAGCTTCCGGCCGGGATGGCCCTGTATAATAAAAACGGCGCCGCATATTCGGCGCCGGAGCGTTTCGGCATTTTGCACCGCAATAAAATAAATGGAGGATCGCCATGGACAAAATTCTTGAGTTCCTGAAAAGCAACGGCCTCGGCTTCATCGCCACAGTGGAGGGCCAGCAGCCCCGCGTCCGCGCCTTCGGGTTCGGATTCTACGAGGATGGCAAATTCTGGTTCTGCACGAACAGCCAGAAGAAAGTCTACGCCCAGCTCAAAGCCACGCCCTACGCCGAGGTGGCCTTTTCCGCGCCGGACTTCTCGCAGAACCTGCGGCTGAGCGGCCACGTCGTGTTTGACGGATCGGCCGAGGCGAAAAAGCGCGTCATGGACGCCATGCCCGGCGTGGCGCAACTGTACGGCTCGCCGGACAACCCGATCTTCGAGGTGTTCTACCTTGAAAAGGGCGAGGCCATTCTGGAGGCGTTCCCGCCCTCCGGCCCGCCGCACGCCGTGAAGTTCTAGCCAGCGCCACGGCGGGCGACGCCACAACGGGCGTCACGGCGGGCACTGCCAGACAACGCCACGCCGGGCATTACAGGGCGCCACCCGGCGCCGCCAAGCGTGCTGGGCGTTGCCTGGCACCGTTGCAACACGGCTCTCCGCCACCCGGCGCCGCAGCGCAAAAGCCGCGCGCGGCGCCGGGGATTTTTGTCCACCGCAAACAAAATACCATTATTGGCACCAAAACAGATTGATTTCTCGATTTCTCGATCACATCAGCAGGTTCTAATTAGTCCATTTATGAATTGGCTTGGAGTCATCACGATCACATTCGTGTCCAAAACGACGTTCATCTTGGCGCCGCTCGCTTTTCCTGCCTGTAAGCCGCGATTTCCGCGTCTATTTCCTCCATAGTCATTTTGTCCGTGCCGTTAATGACGGACTGTTTCTGCGCGGCGCTGAACGCTTTTTGCAAGTCTTGCCGCGCTAGATTTTGCGTTTCAATATCGGCCACTGCGTCAGTAACTGCAAAGGGTAGCCGGCGAGTTCGCAAGGTTGCCTTGATAAACATCTTGAACGCTGTAGTGATGTTAATGCCTACATTGTCGCAGAAAGAGTCAAAATCGCGCTTGATTTCCTCGTCAACGCGAACTGTGACATTGACCGCTCCCATAACAGCACATCCTTTCTTGCTTTGCCTTGCAATATACTTAATTATATGTGCTGTTACGTGCAATGTCAAATTTTATTTGATAGATTTGCCGCAATCAGCAATCATCATCATGCCGCAACGGGCGCGCTCCGGCGAAGGCGCTTTTGCAGTGCGTGGCATTTGTCAGCCGTAGATAAATTTCCTGACTTTCTTCGGATTGGCCGCCGGGTTCAGCTTGAACGCTTGCGCCGCAATCGCCGCTTCGGCTTGCTCTGCGGTGATGGCCTCCGCTTCCTCGAACACGCCCGAATCCCAAAACTGCTCCGCCAGGCATAGCGCCATCGAGTTCCAGCCGTATTCCTCTCCGTATTTGTTCCGCTTCCGCGCCTGGCCGCACATCGTAATGAACAGCCCCATTTGCAGGTCGGCGACAGCTCTCTCGAACTCGGGCCTCTCGTCTTTGCCGAACCCGGCAAGCGCCCTGATCTCATGGACGGGCAATTCGCCGTGTTCCGACAGCGCGCCATAGACCCGCTTGGCGCTATGGCTCGCAAGCCCGTCGGCGTATAGGTCGGCAAAGTCGCGCCCGCTGCGGCGCGCCGCAAGGAAGTACGGATACCATTCGCGGGTGACAAAGCCTCCTTTGCGGAAGAACACTTTGCCGTAGGCGATGTCGTCGCGCTCTTTCAGCACGCGCACCCGCCATTCCCAAGGGTCGGTGTCGGGGTCGCCAGTGTGCCAGCGAATCGGGCTGCCCTGCGGCTCGCTCCGCCAGTCAAAGCCGATCAGGCTGAACACGCCTTCATCGTTGCCCCCGGCGATGGAGAACCCGGCTCTGATTAGCTCGGCGCAAAAATCGCCGTAGTTTTTTATCATGGCGCGGCTCATTTCCAATCCCTCAGCACTTTCTCCATAGGTTTGCCCTTCGCCAATTCGTCCACCAGTTTGTCCAGCCGCTAGTCATTGCGCTCAGCCCTCCGCTTCGCCGCAACCGCATCAGCTGCGCTGCTACGCTTGCGGCTTTCGATTCGATTTATACTCGCAAGCGATGGCATTTGCAGTATTCCTGCTTGCTGGAACATGCAATGCTTGTGCTTTGCTTGCGCGGCTCGGTAAATCTCAGCGCTCGCGAGTATATACTGACGAGCATTTGAAATTACCATAAACGCGAGTCAGTAATACTCGTTTCCTCTGTCCGACCGCAAATTGCGGTCGGAATTCCCAATCGAACACGAGTATAATTGTAGCAGATTGCGCCTTTCGCGGCAAGAGCGGCCAAAAGCGCCCATTTAGCCGTTTGCAATTGCAATTGAGCTTTGCAATTGAGCTAAATACGATTATTCACACTATTTCGCAATAAGACTTTCCGCCGCGAAAAGCCGTGGAGCATTTATGCCGCGCTTTTTGGCTTCAGCAATCATCTCCTTGACAGATGCGCCGACCTGATAGTGGTTATGCTCCACCACGGCGTATGGCATGCCCTTTGGCGAGAAAACGAGGTTACCCATGATGAATCCAAATAACTTCGGGGGGAAAAGACTCAACAGCTTGGTTTGTGCATCGGGCCGTGAGCCTTTTGCTTTCAGAATTGGGATCATTTCTCGCACGCTGTGGCTCATATTGACAAGAGCCTCCCGCGAAGCGGCTGCTGCCTTAAAGCTGCCACTTCTTAAAACTTCAATCTCCATCGCAACATTCATGATGAAGTGATTTCTAAGCCAGCCTTGAATATCCGCTTGCATCGCCGCCTTGAAGCCCGCGCCGTTAAAAAGGCTGCGAAGCGC
>JAISFK010000077.1 GCA_031263625.1 Clostridiales bacterium | reverse complement strand
GCGGCGGCCAGGCGCGCAGGCGGCATGGATGGCGGCGCAGCCGGACGGAAGGGGCGGCCGCGCAATGCGCCCGCCCGCGCGGCGAAGGCCGCAGGCGGCTATGAGCGCGCCAGCGACATGGCGAGCGGCGCGCCCGGCGCGGATGGCGCTGACTGGCGGGGGCGGCTGTACATCCTGATCGGGCTCGCCCTGTTCGCGAGACTCGCATTCGCCAGCGCCATCGAGGGCTTCCCGCAGGACATCGCCTGCTTCAAGAGCTGGTCGGCGATCGCCGCCACGAACCTGTTCGGCATCTACGACGTCCCGGATCTGTTCATAGACTACCCGCCCGGATACCTGTACGTGCTGGGCGCGATCGGGGGCGCCTGCCGCGCCCTGGGGATCGGCAGCGCGTCCGGCGCCTACACGATAGCCGTCAAGCTGCCGGCGGCGCTCGCGGACGCCGCCTCCGGGTACGCGCTGTACCAGCTGGCCGGCGGGAAGCTCTCCGAGCGCACGCGCCTGCTCGTTTCGGCCATGTACATCTTCAACCCGCTGGTTTTCTTCGTGTCCGCGATATGGGGGCAGATCGACTCCATTCTCGCGCTGCTCGTGCTGATGTCGCTGCTGTGCTGCTCGCGCGGGCAGTACGCGCGCTCGGGGGCGCTCGCCGCGCTCGCCGCGCTCGTGAAGCCGCAGGGGATCATGGCCGTGCCGGTGCTCGCGTTCGCCGCGCTCTGCGCCCTCGCTTTTCGCCGGGGCTGGCGGGCGCCCGCAAAAATGGCGGCGGGGGCGGCGGGCGCGGCGGCGGCCCTCGTCTTGCCGTTCAGCGTCGGCAAGGGGGCGCTCTGGATTGTCGATTTGTACAGCAACACGCTGGGAGGCTACAAATACGCGACCGTGAACGCGTTTAATTTTTTCGCGCTCGCCGGCGCCAACTGGAGAAGCGACTCGGAGCGCTTCATGGGCCTGACATACGCGGCATGGGGATACGCGGCGATAGTGTTCTTTTCGCTGGCCGCCGGGCTGGTCATATGCTCGCGGCATCTGGCGGACATCGCGGCCGGGGCGGCCAAGGGCGGCGCGGACTGCAACGGGGTGGCCAAGGGCGGCGCGGCGGCGCGGCCGAGCGGGCGGCGGCGGGCGCTATCATCGCCAGCCAAGGATGGCGCGGGCGCGAGAGGCGCGGGCGCGGTTAATGAGAGCGCGGGCGGCGGCGCGGGCGCAGTTGTGGGGAGTGCGGGCGCGAACCCGCCGGGCGCGGCGCCGCATTTGCCGCGCGGCAGGGCGCGGGTTCTCCAGCCGGACGGCGAGGGCGGCGGCGTCAGCCTGCGGATCATGCTGGTGGCGGCCGCCATGCTGATCGCGTGCTCGGTGACGTTTGGGCACAGGATGCACGAGCGCTACTATTTTCCCGCGCTGCTGCTCCTGCTGGCCGAATACCGGCTGGAAGGCCGGAGCTTCCCGCTGCTCGCGTATTTCGCGCTGAGCTTTTCCGGCTTCATGAACACGCTGGTCGTCTTTTCGTCCTATTATTCGCACCCGGACTCCCCGTCCACATTCTACGACAGCGGCCTGATATACGCCATATCCGCGATGAACGTGGCCATCGCGATCGCCATATTCGTCCACGCCATGTCGCAGTCGCGCTTGGGGGCGTCGCTGCGCAGGCTCATGAAATCGGCGGGGCTTGTGGGCGTGGCCCTGCTCGTCGCCGCCGCCGCGTGCCCGGCAAAAGGCGCGTATGCCGGCAACCTGCCGGACGGTGCCGCGCAAACCGCTGTTGCGCAGGCTGAACCCGCCAATGGCAACAGCCTGCCGGACGGCGCCGCTCCCGCCGCTGTTGCTGTCGCGCAGGCCGGCGCTATGCGTGGCGGCGGCGAGCCGGATCAAGCCGCGCTCGCGCAGGCCGGGCAGACCGCCCAAACTGTTCAGGCCGGCCGGATCGGCCTGCCCGTGCTGAATCCGGGCTTTGAAGCGCCTGTGCCGCCCGGTGGCGGCATTTCGGAGTGGGATGTGTACGACTATCGGCGCGACTATGCGGCGAGCGCGGGCATATCGTCGGTTTCAATCGACACGGAGTTTTACGGCAGCGGGGCCGCGTCGCTGAGAATCGACAGCGCCTCGCCGAACGACGTCCGCGTGTACCAGCGGATAGCCGTCGAGCCGGACAGCGTCTACAGGATATCCTGCAACGCGATGGCGGATTCTGTCGGCGGCGAAGAGCTTGGCGCGAACATATCCGTCATGCAGCTGCTGGCCGTGTCCGAGGATTTGCGCGGCACATATGGCGACTTCACGCCGCTTGAGCTGTACGGGAGGACTGGCGGCGGCCAGCGCGAGCTGGAAATATCGTTCGGGCTGGGCGGCTATGGGAGCGAAAACAGCGGCACTGCCTGGTTCGACGACATCGCGGCTGAAAAGCTGGAGGCCGCGCCGCCCGGCGCGACCGTGCATCAATTTTACGAGGACGCCCCCGCGGGCGATGCCGACGGCGGAGCGGACGGCGAAGGCGCTGACGGAGGCAACGGCGACGGCGAAAGCGGCGCCTCGGACGGGGCGCGGCCCGGCGCGGTTCCGGCCGGCCTGCGGCTGATGGCGATGGCCATTGCGGCAATCGCGCTCGCATCCGTCGCGCTGATGGCCTTTCGCAGCCCGCGCTCGCTACGCTGGCAAAGCCCAAGCGAAAACGCCGAATCGGAGGGGCGGGCCAAAGCCGCTTCCGGCGCCCGCAGCGCTCGCAGCACCCGCAACGCCCACAGCTCCGGCAGTTCCGGCGGCGACCGTAGTTCCGGCGGCGATCATAGCGCCAGTGGCCCCAGTAGCTCCGGCGGCGACCATAGCGCCAGTAGCGCCGCCAGTGCCCGTAGCCCCGGTAGCTCCGCTGGTGCCCGCAACTCCGGCGGCGACCGTAGCTCCAGCCGCTCCGGCAGTTCCGGCGGCGACCGCCGCTCCAGTAGCTCAGGCAGTTCCGCCGATGCTCGCAACTCCAGCGACGCCCATAGCCCCGGCCGCTCTGCCCGCGCCCGCGACGCTCGCGGCGTCCGCAGCCTGTTGCGGAATCCAGATTTTTTGATCGCGGCCGCGATGACGGCCGCCTACATGATCATCGCGCTTGTGCGGCTGGGCGGGCTTTCCGCGCCGCAGACATTCTGGAAGTCTGCGGAGGCCGGCGATTACGTCGTGTTCGATTTTGGCGGCCCCGTCGCCATAGACCGGATCGTGTACAGCTGCAACACCGTCCAGTTTTACGAGGACGGCAGCTACTACGACATAGAGATCGCGGGAGCGGCCGGGGACGCCTCCGGCGAAGAAGGCGGCGCCCTCGGCGCGGCCGTCGGCGAAAATGCCGGAGAGAGCGGCGGCCCCGCCTCGGCCGGCGGCGCGGACGCCGGCGAAAACAGCGGCGCGGGCGGCGGCTATGAATATGTTTGCGCGCTGAGCGACAAGGCGTTTTACGAGTGGAAGGTCCAATCCGTCGGCGCGTCCGCGACGAAAGCGCGGATGACGGCGGGCAGCCCCGGCATGGCGCTCAACGAGATAGCGTTTTTCGACGCGGCGGGGAACGTCCTGCCGGTCAGCATAGCCGGCACGAACGCCCAGCCCTGGCCGGCTACGGCGGAAACCGGCGGGGCGGGCGGCGCATCCGGCGCGGGCAATGCATCCGGAGCAGGAGATGCATCCGGAGCGGGCGACGCCTCTGGAACGGGCGACGCATCCGAAACAGGAGATACCTCCGGAGCGGACGGCGCATCCGGGGCGGGCGGCGCCTTGCCGCACGGCGGGCGCGGCGACGTCCGCAGCCTCATCGACGAGCAGGGCACCGCGCCATACCGCCCGGACGTCATGAACAGCACGTATTTTGACGAGATCTACTTCCCTCGGACGGCGTATGAGCACATACACAATTTGCCCGTCTACGAAACCACGCACCCGCCCATGGGCAAGCTGCTGATCGCGCTCGGCATCCTGATCTTCGGCATGAACCCGTTCGGCTGGCGGATCATGGGGGCGCTTGCGGGGGCGCTCATGATCCCCGCCATGTACTGCTTTGGCAAAAAGCTGTTCGGCGGCCGATTTTACGCTTTCTGCTGCGCGTTCCTCATGATGTTCGACTTCATGCACTTCGCGCAGACGAGGCTGTCCACGATAGACTCGTTTGCGGCGCTGTTCATCCTGCTGATGTACATGCTGATTTTCGACAGCTTCATGAACCGCGTGGACGCGCGGCCCCTCGGCGCCGCCCTGCCGCCGCTGCTGCTGTGCGGGCTCGCGTTCGGCATGGGCGCCGCGACGAAGTGGATTGTGCTGTATGCCGCGGCGGGGGTGGCGTTCCTATTTTTCGTCGCGCGCGCGGAGGAGCTGCTCGGCTGGCTCGCGGACGGCCCAAGCCGCCGGCTTGCGCCCGGCTCGGCCCGCTCCCCCGGCTCGGCCCGCCAGCGCGGCGCGCAA
>JAISFK010000024.1 GCA_031263625.1 Clostridiales bacterium | reverse complement strand
GCCGAGCGCGGGCTTCGGTGCGCTTCCCAAATTGACGAAACCCACTACGCCAACTTTCCAGCGACAAAACTGTGGCCGTTGGTGAAAACAGTCGAAACAGCCGACTTCTCGGCACATAGGCTTGACGCGGAAAAACTCTACGCGCTTGTAGAAACCCCAGCGGACGAGGCGTTTGTCAGAGAGAACCTGCCCGATGGGTTGATCTTGCATATAAGTTACGACGGCATGGCAATGGCGATGCACAAGGACGCATCGAAGTCCGGCGCAATCGCCAAACTCGCTAAAATGTGGGGAATTAGCCGCGATGAGGTTGCGGCATGTGGCGATGATTTGAATGATAGTGATATGCTGGCTTTTGCCGGATACGGTGTCGCGGTAGCTAACGCCAAGCCGGAGGTCAAATCCGCCGCTGATTTTGCCTGCGGCGCAAATGACGAGGACGGCGTGGCGCAGTGGCTGGAGGAGAATGTGCTATGACCGAGCCTAAAATGGACAGGCAATGCGTTGGATTTATCAGCGTTTTCCGATAGCGCTTTCGACATAACGCTTCTTTTGGGGCCAATGTACCACTTTTACACGGAGGGCGATAAGCGAGCGGCAATGTCCGAAGCCCTGCGTGTGACCAAACACGGCAGCGTAGTCTTTGTTGCCTATGGTGGAGCATAATTTGCTGGACAGCCTTGCGGCAGCGGAGTAGAATTTGAATTGAGGGATCGGATTGGGGAGCAGATGGGGGCTCGGATGGGAAGCCGGAACATTGGGGAGCAGATGAGGGTTCGGATGGGGGCTCGAAACAGCGGAGAATAGGAGAAAAGCAAAATGAGCAAGGCAGCATTGATTGCAATCGATGGCATGCGGCCGGACGCGATCGCGCTGTGCCGCAACAGATTTCTGGCGGACTTGATTCCCAAGAGCGCCGCCTGCCTGGACGCGAGGACGGTCATGCCTTCCGTCACGCTGCCCGCGTTCATGTCGATGTTTCACAGCGTGGAGCCTGGGCGGCACGGCATCACCGACAACGTGTTCACGCCGCAGGCCCGCCCCGTAGCGGGGCTGTGCGAGCAGATCAGGGACGCCGGCAAAAAAAGCGCGTTCTTTTACAACTGGGGGCCGCTGCGCGATCTGGCGCGCCCGGAGTCTTTGGCGTTCAGCTACTGCAATTCCTGCTACCACAACGAGGACACGGACGCGGCCGTCGCGGAGGCGGCGTCGGCGTACATTCGGGAGGCCGCGCCCGACTTCGCTTTCGTCTACCTCGGCGAGACCGATTCGGCGGGGCATGGCTTTGGCTGGATGGGCGAAAGGTATCTGGAAACCCTGTCGGGCGCGATCGGCTGCGTCGAGAAGGTGTGCGCGGCGCTGCCGGAAAGCTACGCTGTGCTGATCGCGTCGGACCACGGCGGGCACGAGCGCATGCACGGCACGAGCGCGCCGGAGGACATGACGATACCGATTGTCGCGCACGGCAAGGATTTCCGGCAGGGTAACCGCATCCGGAGCGCGAGCATTTTGGACATCGCGCCGACCGTCGCCGACATCCTTGGGATAGCGGCGAACGCCGAGTGGGAGGGGAGAAGCTTGCGAGGCGGGCAATAGCGGGCAACGCTGCGGGTGGCGGCGCGGCACCGAAGCGAACGCCGGAGCGACGCCGAGGCGGGCAACGCTACAGGCAACGGCGTAAAGAGCGAGACGAAAGAACGGAGCGGGCGCCAAGGCGGGCAATAGGGCGGGCAATGAATTGAGCGGCGAAACGGGCGATAAAGCAGGCAATGGAGCGGGCAACTGTGAGCGGCGAAACGGGCAATAAAACGAACGAAGCCGGCAGCGCGGCTGGCGACGAAGCAGGCAATGGGGCTGGCGCGGGGGCCGGCGCGGGGGAAATGGCGAAAAACGCGGCGCGGATTGGCGTCATATGCTTTTTTGCCTACGCGGCGTGCTACACGGCCAGAGGCGTTTTGAGCGCCGCCATGCCGCAGATGGTGGAGCGCGGCGTTTTTGACGCGGCGTCGCTGGGGAGCATGGGGAGCGCGTTCTTCCTCTTCTATGGCGCGGGGCAGCTTGTCAACGGGTTCGCCGGCAACCGGATAGGCGCGAAACACATGACGTCGGTCGGGCTGGCTTTGTCCGGGGTACTGGTCGCGCTGTTCCCGCTCTGCGGCTCCGTCCCCATGTCGGTGGCGCTGTGGGGCGCCTGCGGCTTTCTATGCTCCATGCTCTGGGGGCCGCTGTCCAAGCTGGTGGGCGAAAACACCGAGCTGGGCATGGGGAAAATAATTCTGACGGCGCTTTCGATTGCCTCCTATCTCGGCGCGGCGGCCGCGTATTTTTTTGCCTCCGTCTCGCTGTCCGCCGGGGACTGGCGAATGGGGTTTTTCATCGCGGGAGGCGCCGTTTTTGCGGTTGCCTGCTTTTGGCGCATAGCGATCGGGCGCTTGGAGCGCAAAGGCGCCATCCGGCGCGCGGGGCGCGGGGGATCGGAGCGGGGCGCGGGCGCGCGAGCGAAAGCTGGCGCAGGCGCGGCGGCCAGTGCAGGAGCGGGCGCAGAAGCAGATGCAAGCGCAACAGACGCGGGCGCGGAGGCCGGCGAGGAAGCAGGAGCGGACGCAGGCGCAAGCGTGCGCACAGAAGCGGGCGCAGGCGCAGAAGCAGATGCAGGCGCAACAGACGCGGGCGCGCCCGTGCGCGCGGTGTATCTCCCCTTTCGCGCGAAAGGCTTCATATGCATGTCCGCCGCCACGATGCTAAACGGGGTCGCGCGCAACGCCATCGCCTTTTGGACGCCCGTTTTTCTTCTCGAAAAGCTGGGCTTCACTGCGGAAGCGGCGGTGGGCGCCTCGGCGGTTCTGCCCTTTTTGAATATGGCGGGCATTTTTGCGTCAATGTTCGCGTTGAAGCTCGCGCGCGGAGCCGACGAAAAGATGTGCGCCATCCTGTTTGGCGCCGCCGCCGCGCTGTTCGCGGCGCTGTGCGCGCTGGACGGGCGAAACGCTTTTCTGTCGGCGGCGCTGCTGTTCGCCGCGAGCGCCGCGATGGCCGGCGTCTGCAACATCATATTCAGCGCATACGTCCTGCGCTTCGCGGGCAGCGGCGGCCTTTCCGGCATAACGGGCTTTCTGGACTTTTTGTCGTATGCGTCCGCATCCGCGGCAAGCGCGGCTTTCGCGCGGATGTCCGCCGGCGGGTGGAGCGCGATCATGCTGGTTTGGCTCTGCACGGCCGCCATGGGGATTCTGTTTTCGGCGGCGGCGCAGCACAGGCAGGGGAAAGCGCGCGTCGAGGCCGCAGGGAAATAGGGCGTAGGGGGCAGGGGTAAGTAAGTAGCGGATAGTGAGTAGCGGATAGTGAGTGGTGGATAGTGAGTAGCGGATAGTGAGTAGCGGATAGTGATTGGCGGATAGTGATTGGCGGATAGTGAGTGGTGGATAGGGGAAAGACAGAAGAAAGGGGGGCGAGGGATGGGCGCCATGACGCCGGGCGAGGCTGCCGCATACCTCACCAGCAAGTCCTGGAGCGCCACAAGGCTGGGCCTGGAGCGCATGGGCGAGCTGCTGGCGCGGATGGGCGGCCCGCACGAAAGGCTCAGGTTCGCGCATGTCGCGG
>JAISFK010000004.1 GCA_031263625.1 Clostridiales bacterium | reverse complement strand
CGAAGAACTACGCGTCGGCGCAGGCGCTTCTGCGCTACGCCGGCACGATCCTCGTGCTGGGCTGCGCGGTGCTGCTCCCCCGCGTGTTCGGCGTGTTCGGCATCATAGCCGGCGTGCTCACGCTGCAGCTGGCCGCGTACATAGCGGGCGCGCTGCTCAAGAACGGGGGCGGGAGCGGGCTCGAAAGCGAAAGCGGCGAACCCGCACATTCGCCAAGCGCGCCTGCGGATTCGCCGAATGGCGACCGCCAGCCGTGAGACAATGCTGTACAAAAAACTCAAAAAGCTGCCGCGCGTCAGGGACGATGCATTGGCGAAATCCGCAATTCGCAATCCGTAGATTGCAGGGGATAGCGAACTCAAAATTCAAGCAGGCCCTCGTTGCGGAGCAGCGAGCGGAAAAAGCGCATGAAGTCGCTTTCGACGCAGGCGATGGGCTTGTCGTTGTCGTAATAGTAGTCGTAGGCGTAGTCTTCCACGTTGTCGTCCGAGTCGTTCCCGTACTGCTGTCCCCCGGCGCCGCGCCCTGATGGCGGGCGCACTAGCAGCGCGACGCAGCGCGTCGGCGCCACGCGCCGCCGGAAGTCGTCTATCTGCGCGCCCTCCCTTATGTGCGCGAACAGCACGTCGTCCCCGCCGGCCATGAACGCGGCGTGCTCGCCCTCGAGATAGCGGTTCGGCAGGTCGTTGTACTCTATGAGCGCCCGCTTCAGATCCGACAGGAACTTGCGGGACTTGTTGTCCTTGCCGCCGTCCCAGCCGCACCGCGCCGCCAGCTCCTTCACGGGCGCGATCGCGGACACGGTCCTCGCGCGGAAATGGCGCGACGCTATCTCGCACACCGTGTCTTTTCCGGCGCCGCCGCTGCCGTTCACGACTATGACGATTTTTTTCGCCAGGCGCGGCTTCTCCGCGCCAGCGCCGCCCGCATCGCCAGCCTTGCCTGCCCAGTCCGTGCCGCCCATTCCATCGCCCCGGTTCACGCCGCTCCCGCAGCCCCCGCTTGCGTTCGCGCTTCTGCAGCCCGCCTCGCCCGCGCCGCCCGCGCCGTTGCCCAACTCGCCCATTTCGCCGCTCATATCTCCACGACGCCCTCGAACACCTTCTCCGCCGCGCCCGTCAGCAGCACGGTTTCGCCCGTGTAGCGTATGGCGAGGTCCCCGCCGCGCAGCATGACGCGGATGTCGCCGCCGCGCCTGCAAAAGCCGTTCTCCACGGCCGCGACGGCCGCCGCGCAGGCGCCCGTCCCGCAGGCCATCGTCTCGCCGCTGCCTCGCTCCCACGTGCGCAGCCTCAGCGTGTGGTCGTCCACGACCTCGACGAACTCCACGTTCGCGCGCTCCGGGAACATCGGCGCGTTCTCGAACGCGGGGCCGACGCTGGCCACGTCGGCGTCGTCCACCCGCGCGCAGAACAGCACGCAGTGCGGGTTGCCCACCGACAGGCACGTGACGCGCTCCTCCATGCCGCCCACCCTGACCGGGTAGTTTATGACGGAGTCGCCGGGCAGCAGCGCGGGTATCTGCTCGGGCGCGAGCGCCGCCGGCCCCATGTCCACCTCCACGGACGCCACGAGCCCGTCCTTCGTGCGCATCCTGAGCTTCTTGACGCCGCTCAGCGTCTCTATGCTGGCCTCTTTCCTGCGGACCATGCCGTTGTCGTACAGGTACTTGCCGACGCAGCGTATCGCGTTGCCGCTCATCTCGCCCTCGCTGCCGTCCAGGTTGAACACCCTCATGCGCGCGTCGGCGATCTTCGAGCGCTGCACGAGCACGATGCCGTCGCCCCCGACGCCGTAGTGCCTGTCGGACAGCGCGACGGCCAGCGACTCCGGCGAGAACGCCTCCTCCTTGAAGCAGTTGATGTACAGGTAGTCGTTCCCGCACGCCTGCATCTTCGTGAAATGCAGCTTCATGCGCTCCTGGCGCATGTTGTTTATGTCCACGAGCTCCGTGTTGATCTCCGAGTAGCGCCCGCGTATGCTGTCCGCGACGGCGTTGGCCGTGTCGATGGACGTGAGGCACGGTATGCCCAGCGCGACGGCCTTCCTGCGGATTTTCGCGCTGTCGAGCGCCGGGTCGCGCCCCTTGGCCGACGTGGACACGATGTACTGCACCTTGCCGCTCTCGAGCAGCGTCATGGAGTTCGCCCCCGACTCGTGTATCTTGCCGACGACCGTGACGGCGAGCCCCGCCTTTTCGAGCACGGCGGCCGTCCCCTTCGTCGCGTAGAGCGAGAACGACAGGTCGGCGAACTTGCGCGCGATGTCCAGAATCTCGTTCTTGTCGCCGTCGCGCACGGTCAGGAACACGCCGCCCGTCTTGCTCATGGCGTAGCCCGCCGCGATGAGCCCCTTGTACAGCGCCTCCTGCGACGTCTTGCCGATGCCGAGCGTCTCGCCCGTGGACTTCATCTCCGGCCCCAGCTGCGTGTCCACGTCGTCCAGCTTCTCGAACGAGAACACGGGCACCTTGGCGACTATGTACGGCGCGTTCCTGTAGAGGTCCGTGCCGTAGCCCATGCGCGACAGCGGCTCGCCGAGCATCGCGCGCGTCGCGAGCTCCGCCATCGGCACGCCCGTCACCTTGCTGATGTACGGCACCGTGCGCGAGGCGCGCGGGTTCACCTCTATCACGTACAGCTCGTCCCCGTAGATGATGTACTGGATGTTCACGAGCCCGCAGATCCCGAGCGGCAGCGCCAGCCTGCGCGTCGTCTCGACGACCTGCTCCGTCATGTCGTCCTGGACGTGTATGGCGGGGTACAGCGCGATGGAGTCGCCCGAGTGGATGCCCGTCCGCTCGACGTGCTCCATGACGCCCGGTATGAGGATGTCCTTGCCGTCGCAGATGGCGTCCACCTCTATCTCGATGCCCTGCAGGTACTTGTCTATGAGCACGGGGTTAACGGGATCCATGCGGCGTATGAGCGCCATGTACTCGCGCACGTCCTCGACGCCGAACGCGATGGTCATGTTCTGCCCGCCCAGCACGTAGGACGGCCTGATCAGCACGGGATAGCCCAGATCGGCCGCGGCCCTCTCGGCCTGGGCGAGGTCGGACACCGCCATGCCCTTGGGGCGCTTGACGGACAGCCGCTCGAGCAGGGCCTCGAAGCGCTCGCGGTCCTCCGCCATGTCGATCCCGTCCGCCTGCGTCCCGAGTATCGGGATGCCCTGGCCGTGCAGGAACTTCGTCAGCCCGATGGCCGTCTGCCCGCCGAACGCGACCACGACGCCGATGGGCCTCTCCACGGCGATGATGTCCGCCACGTCCTCCGGCGTGAGAGGCTCGAAGTACAGCCTGTCGGCCGTGTCGAAGTCCGTGGACACGGTTTCCGGGTTGTTGTTGATGATCACGACGTCGTAGCCCAGCCGGCGCAGCGCCCACGCGCAGTGGACGCTCGAGTAGTCGAACTCTATCCCCTGGCCTATGCGGATGGGGCCGGAGCCGAGCACGACCACGGTCCCCTTGCTCTCGCGCGGGCCGGCGCCGCCGCCGCTCTCGCCGCCGGCGCCGCTCCCAGCGCCGCCGACGCCGCCGCTCCCATCGCCCTCGCCGGCGCCCCCGCCGCGCGCGATGAACGGCGCGGCCTCGTCGTCCTGGGCGTGCGTCGAGTAGAAGTACGGCGTCTCGGCCTGGAACTCGCCGCCGCAGGTGTCAACCATCTTGTAGGACGCGCGCCGCGCGAACGGTATGGCGCAGCCGGACAGCCGCGCTATCACGCGATCCGGGTAGCCGTACCTCTTGCCCTGCTCGTACAGCGCCTCCGGCAGGCTGGGGCAGGGGCCGAGCGCGGCGGCCTCCGGCGCTCCGGCGCTTCCCGGTGCCGCGGCGCTTCCCGGTGCCGCGGCGCTTCCCTCAGCGCCCGATCCGGCGCTTTCGGCGCCAGCTTCTGTTGCGGCGCTTCCCGCATCCACTGCGCCCGTTGCCGCTCCCGCGCCAGGGCTTCCCGCCGCGCCCGATCCGGCGCCTTCGGCATCCACTGCGCCCGCTTCCGCGCCGGCGCCGGCGCTCCCCTCAGCGCCGGCGCCCCTCAGCGCCGCCAGCTCGCCCTCGTAGCGCGCCATGCCGAGCAGCTTCTCCAGGAACCACATGTCGATCCCCGTCGCGGCGTTGATGGCCTCGCACGCCACGCCGCGCCGCAGCGCCTCGAACACGGCGAATATCCGCTCGTCCGTCTGCGCCGACAGCAGGCTGAATATCTCGCCGTCGCTCTTTGGCGCGAGCTTGGGCATACCCAGGCTGTCAAGGGAAACCTCCGCGCCGCGCACGGCCTTCATCATGGCGGCCTCGAAGCTGTCCGCGATCGCCATGACCTCGCCCGTCGCCTGCATCTGCGTGCCGAGCCTGCGCTTCGAGAAGGCGAACTTGTCGAACGGCCACTTGGGGAACTTGAGCGCGACGTAGTCCAGCGTCGGCTCGAAGCAGGCGAATGTCTTTTTCGTGATCGCGTTTTTTATCTCGTCCAGCCTGTAGCCGACGGCGATCTTCGTCGCGACCTTCGCGATCGGGTATCCCGTCGCCTTCGACGCCAGCGCGGACGAGCGCGACACGCGCGGGTTCACCTCTATCACGGCGTAGCCGAACGAGCCGGGGTCCAGCGCGAACTGGCAGTTGCAGCCGCCCTCGACGCGCAGCGCGGATATGATGTCGAGCGACGCGCTCCGGAGCATCTGGTACTCCTTGTCCGAGAGCGTCAGCGCCGGGGCGACGACTATGCTGTCGCCCGTGTGGACGCCGACCGGGTCGATGTTCTCCATGCTGCAGACCGTGATCACGTTGCCCGCGCCGTCGCGCATGACCTCGAACTCTATCTCCTTCCAGCCGGCGACGGACTTCTCGACGAGTATCTGGCCTATCGGCGACACGCGGACGCCGTTCGCCGCGATCCGGGCCAGCGCCTCCGCGTCGTCCGCTATGCCGCCGCCGCTGCCGCCCAGCGTGAACGCGGGGCGCACGATGACCGGGTAGCCTATCTCGGCCGCGAACGCGAGGGCGCCCGCCGCGTCGCGCACGACGAGCGACGGCACGACCGGCTGGCCGATGGACTCCATCGTGTCCTTGAACAGCTGCCGGTCCTCCGCCTTGTCGATCGTCTCCGGGTTCGCGCCCAGCAGCCGCACGCCGCGCTTTTTCAGGAAGCCCTCCTTCGCGAGCTGCATGGAGAGCGTCAGCGCGATCTGGCCGCCCAGCGTGGACAGCATGCTGTCGGGCTGCTCCTTCTCTATGACGCGCTTGAGCGTCGTCTTAGTGAGCGGCTCGATGTATATCTTGTCCGCCATCGCGCTGTCGGTCATGATCGTGGCGGGGTTCGAGTTGATGAGCACCACCTCGATCCCCTCCTCCTGCAGCGCGCGGCACGCCTGCGTGCCGGCGTAGTCGAACTCGGCGGCCTGGCCTATGACGATGGGGCCGGAGCCTATCACCAGCACCCGCCTGATGGTCGGATCATGTGGCATGGCGCTTCACCTCCATCATGTCGATGAACCTGTCGAACAGGAAGGCCACGTCGCGCGGCCCGGCCGAAGCCTCTGGGTGGAACTGCACGGAAAACGCCGGGCAGTCCAGGTAGTCGATGCCCTCGCACGTCAGGTCGTTCGCGTTCTCGAAGCGCGGGCGCGCGATTTTGGGGTCCAGGCTCTCGGCCAGCACGGCGTAGCCGTGGTTCTGGCTCGTGATGTACACCCTGCCCGTCGCGAGGTCCCGCGCGGGCTGGTTCGCCCCGCGGTGCCCGTATTTCAGCTTCATGACATCCCCTCCCCTCGCGAGCGCCATCAGCTGGTGCCCGAGGCATATGCCGAACACGGGGATCCGGCCCGCCTGGGCGGCTGGGGCGGCTGAAGCGGCTGGAGCGGCTGGGGCCGGCGCCCCGCCGGAGCCGGCCGGGACTTGCGCCCCTCCGGAGCCTGACTGGCCGCCCTGCCCCGCGCCGCCGGAGTCGGCCCTGCTGGGCGCCTGGCCCGCCGGGCCGCCGCCCATCAGATCCGCCAGCTCGCGTATTATGCGCGCGTCGTCGCGCGGGTCGCCCGGCCCGTTCGTCAGCATGACTCCGTCGGGCGCCAGCGCGCGAATCTCGCCCGCCGTGGCGCTCTGCGGGAGCTGGGTCACGTCGCAGCCGCGCGCGAGCAGCTCCTTCGCTATGCTGTCCTTCGCGCCGAAGTCCCACAGCGCCACCCTGTACTTCCCGCCGCCCGCCGCCGGCTCGGCGCCCGATGCGCGCAGGATCCTCTCGCGGCACGACACCGCCTCCACGGAACCCTCGACGCGGTATGCGCGTATCGCCCGCATGTCCGCGCTCTCGCGGTCGGGCGTTATGCTGCCGTTCATGACGCCCTGCTCGCGGATGATCTTCGTCAGCGCGCGCGTGTCGATGCCGCACAGCCCGACCACGCCGCTCTCCCGCAAAAAGGCGTCCAGCCCGCCCGAGGAGCGGAAGTTTGACGGCGCCTCGCAGCACTCCTTCACGATGTACGCCCTCACTTGAGGCCCGCCGCTCTCAAAATCCTCCGGGATCAGCCCGTAGTTGCCGATCAGCGGGAACGTCTGCATGACGATCTGGCCGTAGTAGCTTTTGTCCGTAAGCGTTTCGAGATACCCGGTCATGCCCGTCGTGAACACGACCTCGCCGATGGCGCTGCCCTCCGCGCCGAAGCCCGTGCCCTCGAACACCATGCCGTTCTCCAAAGTCAGAAAGGCTTTCCGTTTCATCGTGGGTCCTCCAAATTTACCATCAGCGCGCGGCGCCCTCGAACTGCATCTTGCTGTGGCCGCCCGCGTCCACGGGGTAGTCGCCCGAAAAGCAGCCGTCGCACAGCGGCATCCGCGCGCCCGCGCACGCCTCGCGCAGGCCGTCTATGCTTATGAAGCCGAGGCTGTCCGCCCCGATCTGCCTCCTGATGCCCTCGACGTCGAGGTTGTTCGCGATCAGCGCGTCCTCGCTGTCTATGTCCGTGCCGAAGTGGCACTCGTGGCGGAACGGCGGCGCCGAGATGCGCACGTGCACCTCCCTCGCGCCGGCGGCCTTCAGGCTGCGGACGATCTTGGCGCAGGTGGTGCCGCGCACGATGGAGTCGTCAACCAGCACGAGCCGCTTGCCCGCGACGTTCGTCGCGAGCGGGTTGAGCTTCAGCCGGATCGCGGTTTCCCGTTGCGTCTGCGTCGGGTAGATGAAGCTGCGCCCGATGTAGCGGTTCTTCACGAACCCGGAGTGCACGGGGATCCCGCTGGCGGCGCCGTACCCCGCCGCCGCGTCCAGGCCGCTGTCCGGCACGCCGCACACGACGTCCGCCTCCACGGCGTGCTCCCTGGCCAGGATGGCGCCCATGCGGTAGCGCGCGCCGTACACGCTCTGGCCGTCAATCACGGAGTCCGGCCTCGCGAAGTACACGTACTCGAAGATGCACACGCCCTGCCTGGGCCTGTCCAGCACTATTCCCAGCGTGTGGACGCCGCTCGCGTCTATGAGCACCATCTCGCCGGGCAGCACGTCCCGCGCGAACTCGAAGCCGATGCCGTCGAGCGCGCAGCTCTCCGACGCGACGGCGCAGGCCCCGCCGGGGCCCATGCCTATGCACAGCGGCCGGAAGCCCCAGCCGTCCCTGATGGCGAACAGCTTGTTCTCGTGGCTCATGAGCACGAGCGAGAACGCGCCGACGAGCTTTTCCGCCGCGTGGACGATCGCGTCCTCTATGCTGTCGCGCTTGAGCGCCTCGAACGCTATGAGCGACGACACGACCTCGCTGTCGCTGCTGGCGGAGAACGTGCAGCCGTCGTCTATGAGCTGGCGCCTCAGCTCGCCGCTGTTTATTATGTTGCCGTTGTGCGCGCAGGCTATGCGGCCCTTCAGGTATTCCGTGACGAACGGCTGGGCGTTCTGGAGCGAGTTGATGCCGGTCGTCGAGTAGCGCACGTGGCCGACGGCCAGATGGCTGTCGGGCAGGCGGCGCCCCTTCGAGAACACGTCGCCCACGAGCCCGACGTCCTTGTGGTGCCGGATCGCGAGCCCCTGCAGCACCGCGACGCCCGCGCTCTCCTGGCCCCTGTGCTGGAGCGACAGCAGCGCGTTGTGGGCGAGCGCCGCGGCGTCGTGCGCGCCAGAGTAGACGCCGAACACGCCGCACTCCTCGCCGAGCTTGTCGCGGGCGGCGGCGCCGACCCGCGCTTTCGCCGCCGGCTTGGC
>JAISFK010000498.1 GCA_031263625.1 Clostridiales bacterium | reverse complement strand
ATCTTCCGCATACCGGGCATGGGCAAATACTTTGTCGATTCGACCAGCAACCTGGACTACACGCTGATCATGGGGCTCACTATCTTTTTTGGGAGTTTTCTCGTGCTCATGAATTTTCTGGTTGACATCGCGTATGGCTTTGCCGATCCCCGGATCCGTTTCAGCTGATGGGCGCAAATGGGCAGGCGGGCGAGGCAGGCGGGCATGGCAGGCAAGACGAGCAGGCATATTGCGCATAGCGGGCAAGCATATATGGAATATGGTAAAGGGATGGCAGGCAGACACAGGCCGATGGGCAGCATGGACAAAGACGCGAAAAACGAATACATGCCAGACGACTTCGAGCCCGCTCATGGCGAGCGTTTCGCGGCAGGCGCCCCGTTGCGTGGGCGAGCTTCATACCTGGGCGACGTCCGAAGGGCGTTCGGCAAAAACAAGGTCGCGGTCGCGAGCCTGATTCTCATGGGCGCAATGATCTTCTTTGTCCTGTTCGGACCAATGATGGTGAGGTTCGACTACTACTCCAACGATTACGACGTGATAAACCAGCCGCCGGACGGCGTCCACTGGTTCGGCACAGACACGCTTGGGCGCGATCTTTGGGCCCGCGTGTGGGTCGGGGGGCGCGTGTCGCTGCTGATCGCCATACTGGGCACGGTGTTCCCCGAGGTCATCGGGCTGATTGTCGGCGGCGTTTCCGGCTATGTCGGCGGCAGGGCGGATATGGCAATAATGCGCGCCATCGACGTTCTGATGGGCATCCCGAGCCTGATCTACATGATCCTGCTCATGCTCGTGCTCGGCAGCGGGAATATCGCGACCATGGTCATCGCGATCTCAATCACCGGCTGGATGGGTTCCGCGCGGGCGACGCGCGGCCTCGTGCTGCAGCTGAAGAATCAGGACTTCGTCACTGCAGGGGAGGCGCTGGGGGGATCGCCGGCCTGGATTATCTTCAGGCACCTGATCCCCAACACCATGGGCATACGCGTGGTCGGCATCACCATGTCCATCCCCGGCGTCATATTCTACGAGGCGTTTTTGAGCTACATCGGCCTGGGTGTCGCGCCGCCTAACCCCAGCTGGGGGCAGCTGATCAAGGCGGCGGCGGAGCAATTTCGCTACTACCCTTACCAGTTCGCCGTCCCCTGCCTGTTCATAGGGCTCGCGATGCTCTGCTTCAACCTGATTGGCGACGGGCTGCGCGACGCGCTGGATCCCAAGCTGCGCGACTGATGCGGAAAGGAAGGTGGCGCATGGAACAGGGAAGGCTGCTTGAGGTAGTGGATCTCAGAGTGTCGTTTCGGACGCGCGCCGGGGAGGTGCAGGCCGTGCGCGGCGCAAGCTGGCATCTCCGCGAGAGGGAGACTGTGGCGCTGGTCGGCGAGTCGGGCTGCGGAAAGACGGCGGGCATTCAGGCCATCATGGGGCTTCACGCGAAAAAGTCGGGTTGCTCAAGGGCCGGGAAAGCGCTGTACGGCGGCAAGAACCTTCTGAGCTGCACGGACAGCGAGATGCGGGCCATTCAGGGCGCTGAGATGTCAATCATATTCCAGGATCCTTTCACGTATCTGAACCCCACCATGTCAGTGGGGCGCCAGATCGCCGAGGCGTACAGCCGGCATCGGAAAGCGTCGAAGCGCGAGGCTATGGAAAAAACGCTGGAGATTCTGCGCACGATCAGCTTCCCGTCGCCGGAGCAGGGCCTGCGCCGTTACCCGCACCAGCTTTCCGGCGGCATGCGGCAGCGCGTGATGATCGCGATGGCGCTCGTATGCTCCCCGAAGATCCTGTTTGCCGACGAGCCAACCACCGCGCTGGACGTGACCATCCAGGCCCAGATCATCGAGCTGATGAAGGGGCTGAAAGAAAAGGCGGCAATGTCCATCGTGCTAGTCACGCACGACCTCGGCGTGGTGGCGAACATGGCGGATCGCGTCTACGTCATGTACGCTGGGAAGATCGTGGAGCACGGCGACGCGCGGTCGATTTTCCGCAACCCCAGGCACCCGTACACGGAGGGGCTGCTGGGCTCCGTGCCCCGCGCGGACAGCGGGATTTGGGAGAAGGGCGCGGGCGTTGGCTATGGTTCTGGCACCGGCACTGGCGCTGGCGCCGGCGTTGCAAGTGCTGAAAGCGCTGAAAGCGCGGGCGGGGTTGCAGGATGGCTTCGCTCGATCCCCGGCGCGCCTCCTGACCTGCTCGCGCCGCCGAAGGGCTGCGCGTTTGCCGCGCGCTGCCCCCATGCCATGAACATCTGCTATCGGCGCGAGCCGGGCAATACGCCATTTGGCGCTAACGGCCGCTACGCGGCCTGCTGGCTGCGCGCGCGGGAGCAGGCGCGCGGCGGCGGAGGGGCGCGGGAGAGGGAAGCTGGCGCCGGCATCGCCGCGCCGGGGAAAGAGGGCGACGGCGAAACACCGGGAAAGGGGGACGGCCATGCCTGCTGAAGCGTTGCTGGAGCTGAAAGGCGTCAAAACTTTTTTCCGCGTCGGGCGAGGGCTGCTAAAAGCGGTCAACGGGGTGGACATGGCCATACGCCAAGGCGAAACCGTGGGCCTCGTCGGCGAGTCGGGCTGCGGCAAGAGCACGCTCGGCAGAACCATCATGCGCCTGCACAGGCCGGAGTCCGGGCAGGTGCTGTTCAAAGGGCGGGATGTCTGGAGCTATGGCAGGCCGGAGCGGAAACAATACGCGAAAGAGGTGCAGATGATCTTTCAGGATCCCAGCGCCTCCCTGGATCCCCTCATGGTCATCCACGACTGCGTGTCCGAAGGGCTCCGCATACACGGCGCGCGCTCGAAAAGCGAGCGGTACGAGCGAGCCGTCGAGCTCTTGGGCACGGTTGGCCTCAGCAAGGAGCACGCGAACCGCTTTCCTCACGAGTTCTCCGGCGGGCAGCGGCAGCGCGTCGGGATCGCGCGGGCCTTGGCGCTGCGGCCTGAGCTGATCGTGTGCGACGAGCCGATTTCCGCCCTGGACGTGTCCATACAGGCCCAGATTGTGAATTTGCTTAAAAAGTTGCAGGTCGAGATGGGCCTCGCATATCTGTTCATAACCCACGACCTGTCCATGGTGCGCCAGATTGCGGATCGGATCGCCGTCATGTACCTGGGCTCGATCATGGAAATGGCGCCGAGCGGCCGCCTTTACGCGCGCCATAGGCATCCGTACACCGAGGCTCTTTTGTCGGCGATTCCCATCGCGGATCCGGACGTGGAGGCGAAGCGCCGCCGCATACTGCTCGCCGGGGACGTCGCGAGCCCCGTCGGGCTGGGAAGCGAATGCGGCTTTCGCAAGCGCTGCCCCCGCGCGACGGAGCTTTGCGGGCGCGAGAGGCCGGCGCTCGCCGAGGTCGAGCCGGGGCACTTTGTCGCGTGCCACCGTTTAGGCGGGCAGGCGCCCAATCCCAATCCCAATGGCGCAGGGTAACGCGGAGGCGCCGAAAGAGCGAGAAACGCGAAAAGGGGTGATCGGAGCATGGTTTCGGAGCGCTTGATGCAGCTCGTCCTGGAGCGGGCGCTGGAGACGGGCGGGGATTTTGCCGAGCTGTTTTTTGAGGATCGGCGCGAAACGAACATACAATATGGCGAGGGCGCCGTGCAGAAAGTCACCGACATCGGAATATACGGTGTCGGCCTGCATTTGCTTGCGGGACTGCAGGACGTGTACGCCTGTTCCAACAGCGCGTCCGAGGCGTCGCTGTTCGCGCTGGCGGCGCGCGCCGCCAGCCTGCTCGCTGAAAAGCGGGGCGGTTGCCCGGCTGCGGTTCCGCCGCTCCGCCACGCCCCGGCCGACAACCCCAATATCGTCCTCGTGCATCCGTCGAGCGTCCCGCGCGCGTCCAAGATCCGGCTGCTGGAGGAGGCCTACGGGGCGGCCCGGAGCACCGGCATCCGCGTTCCTCGGCTGGCGGCCGACTATTTCGACATCGACCAGGAGATCGCCGTGGCCAACACTGAGGGGCTGTGCACCGGGGAGCGCCGCGTCACATCCCGCATCCGCCTGCAAGTGACCGTGGAGGCCGGCGGGCAGGCTCACTTCAACTGGGAGGACTACACCCGGCCGCAAGGCTTCGAGGCGTTCCGCGAGGACGGCGCGATCGGAAGCTTTGCCGCAGACGCCGTGCGCAGGACGCGCGACATGATGCTTGCCGGCACTGCGGCTTCATGCGTCGTGCCTGTCGTTCTGGAGGCGGGGAGCTGCGGCACGCTTTGGCACGAGTGCTGCGGGCACACGCTGGAGGCGCGGTCGATTGCCGCGCGGAACAGCGCCTTTGTCGGGAAGATCGGCCAAAAGGTCGCATCGGACAAGGTGACGCTCATCGACGACGGCACGATCGCCGGCCTGTACGGCACTTCCGCCATTGACGACGAGGGGCATCCCCGGCAGAGGAACGTGCTTATTGAAAACGGCGTTTTGAAGCAGTACATGCGGGACCGCTTCCAAGGCCGGCTGATCGGCATGGAGTCCAACGGCTGCGGGCGCAGGCAGAATTACACGTATTCGCCGACGTCAAGGATGAGCAACACGTTTCTCGCGGCCGGGACGGACGACGACGGCGAGATGATCCGCTCGATCCCCGACGGCCTGTACGTGCGGAGGATCGGGGGCGGTTCCGGCGGCATGCAGTTTTCGCTTGAGGTCAAGGAGGGGTTCTGGATTCGGAACGGGCTGATTGACCGGCAGGTCAAGGGCCTGATGCTCACCGGGAACGGCATCGACGTGATGGGGAAGATCGACCGCGTCGGAAAAAACCTCGTGCATGAGAAGGGAGGGGGCTTCTGCGGCAGCGTTTCGGGGCTGATCCCGACCACGACGTCGCAGCCGCGAGTCCGGATCTCCGAGATGGCCGTCGGCGGGGCATAGCGCAGGCTCGATGCGTCCAAAAAGAATAAGATAAAAGGAATGGTTGCGGGAATGAAGGAGCTGGAGCTTTACAGGGCGGCGATCAGGCGGCTGCCCAGCGGGGCCTCGGAGGCGGAGGCGCAGGCCGAGAGAGAGGACATTCTGGCGGTGTCGGTGTCCGGAGGAAAGCCGGCCGGCTCGTCCGCGTCGGACCAGACTACGCTGTTCGTGCGCGCGACCGGCAAAAAAACCGGGCTTGCCGTCACGCAGAGGATCGAAGGCGAGCCAGCGGCCGCCGCGCTGGAGCGGGCGCTCGAAAACAGCCGCTACTCCGCGGCCGACGGCCCGGAGCCAATGAACGGCCCGTCCGGCGAGCAGGTTCGGGAGGCGGAGCTGGCCCACTCAGAGCCGGAAGCCCTGAAGACAATGGCGGCGGAACTGGAGCAGCGCCTGGCGCGCAACGACAGAGGGCTCGCGTTCAGCCGCGTTAGCCTGGCCGAAACGATTCGCTCGTCGGGCGTAGTTAACTCCAGAGGGTTGGACATCGCATACAGCCGCAGGACCGTGGAGGCGTCGGTGGCGCTTGTCCGAGAGGGGGCAAGCGGGCACTTTGCCTACGATGGCCTGATGTCGGCGCGGACGCCGGAGGGCATTTCGGCGGAATATTTTCTTGCCGCGCATCGGCACTGGGCCGAAACGCAGCTCCCGCCCGTTTCCTGCCCGGCTGGCTCTTACCGCGCCGTGATCGGCGCGCCTGTGGTATGCAATATCCTGCTCACCGCCTGGCAGATCTTTTCGGCGCCGTTTTACATGTCAGGGAATACCCCTCTTGCCGGGAGGCTCGGCGAAAAGCTCTTTTCGGATGCGGTTTCCGTGCAAGATCTCCCAGCGGCGCCCGAAAGCGGCTATCAATACCCGTTTGACTGCGAGGGCAGCGCCGGGAAGCCGTTTGAGCTCGTCGCCGGCGGGCGCGCCGCGGGGCTGTTGCACACGCTGGCTTCCGCGCGGGCGACCGGAGCGCGCGCGACCGGGAACGCGGGGCGCAAAACGCTGCTGAGCGGGACGCTTCATACCAATGTGCTCGCCATGCCAAAGAACTTCCGCCTTCTCGCCGGGCAGCCGACGCGGGACGAGCTTCTGCGCGGGCTCGGCAACGGGCTGTACGTGAACGCCTCCTATGACGAATTTCACTCTGTCAACATAGCGTCCGGGGCTTTTGCCATCCCGTGCAGGGCGGTCGCCGTCAAAAATGGCAGGATGGCGGGAATCGCCGGAGGGCTTACGATGAACGGCAATATTCTGGATCTGTTTTCTTCCGTGGAAGCTGTTGCGGACGACCTTTGCGCGCTGCCAATGGCCATACTGAAAAGCTACACTGTGTCCGCGCCGTCGGTCCTCGTTTCAAGGCTCGCGATTTCAGGCTGAGCTTATGAATTTGAAAAGGAATCATCTAAAATATGACGTTTGATTTTGAAACGATTGTCCAGAGAAATTCGTCCAGCCTCATAGACAAAGATCTGGCGCCGGGGTTCAGCGCTGCGGGGGGCGCGTCGTTTAATGGGGCGGAGCCGCTGTATCCGGTGGCGCCGGCCATCCGAGGCGCGCTTATCCGCATGGCGGAGAACGGGCGCATAGGCTTTACGCTCATGGACGAGCCATATCGGCGCGCAGTCGTTGGATGGATGCGCGACGCGCGGGGCTTTGCGGCCGACCCGGACTGGATCGTCCCGACGCTCGGGACCATATTCTCCCTCGCCACCGCGATCCGGTTGCTGGTCGCCGAGTCGGAGAGCATTATCGTCACGCCTCCCGTCTATAACAGGTACGAGCAGGCTGCCTCGCGATTGCGCAGGAAGACCGTGAAATGCCCTTTGCTGGCGCGGGACGGCCGCTATGCCATGGATTTTGGCGCCATTGGGCGGGCGATGGCTCGCCCGGACGCGAAACTGTTTGTGCTCTGCAACCCGCACAATCCCATCGGCCAGATCTGGGGCCGGGGCGAGCTGGAGCGGCTTGCGGCGCTGGCGTTCCGGCATGGCGTGACCGTGTTCTCCGACGAGATCTTTGCCGAGAACAGCCTGGGCGGGCTGGCGACGCCCTCGTATCTGACCGTGCCCGGCGCTGCGGGGCGCTGCATTGTCGCCACGTCGCTCGGCAAGGCGTTCGGGACGACAGGCTTCAACCACGCGAACATGCTGATCCCCGATGCCGGGCTGAGGGAGGCTTTTGCGGATCGCCGCGACAGGGATCATTTCGGCAGCATGGATCCCGTCGCCTACGAGTGTCTTCTCGCGGCCTATTCGCCCGAAGGGCTGGCGTGGCTGCAGGCCAGCAACGATGTAATGCTTAGGAACATGGACGCGGTCAGGGCGTTCCTCGCGGAGCATCTGCCTGACGTGCGCGCCTACGGCGGCGAGGGGGGATATATCCTGTGGCTGGACTGGCGCGCCCGTTTCGCGCGGGAGGCGGATCTGATGGATTTTCTTGCGCACAGGGCGTCCATGCATCTGGACGCCGGCAGCCACTATGGAGGGGAGGGCTTCGCCCGCATGAGCCTCGCCTGTCCAGAGCGCTGCGTCGCTGTCGCTCTCGCCTCCCTGAAAGAAGCGCTTCGATGATCGGGCGGCGCTCGGCGGCGGCGCTCGCGATCGCGCCGACGACGCGCTGATGGCGGGCCGCCAACGGGCCGCCGTCAGCGCGTCGCTTGTTTATGCAATTCTCAATTTATACTCGTGTTCACTATTTTTTTCGCGTATGCCGGCAGGTTTATTATGTCGAGGTACTGCTTCGGGCTGTACGACGTAAAGGCCCTGAAGTCCTTCAGCATGTGCGAGTGGTCAAAATAGCCGGCGCCTGCCGCCGCGGACGATATGGCCTTGCGCCCGTGGCGGTTTATGAGCTTTATCAGGGCCTGAAATCGGATGTATTTGCAGTACGCCTTGGGGCTGACCCCCATGCGCCTCAAAAAAACGTA
>JAISFK010000458.1 GCA_031263625.1 Clostridiales bacterium | reverse complement strand
ACGGCGGGCGGCGCGGACAGAATCCCCATGATCGCGTTGGCGATCGTGGTCTTCCCCGCGCCCGTCTCCCCCACAAGGCCGAGCGTCTTGCCCTTGCGCAGGGAGAAGGAAACGCTGTTCACAGCCTGCACGGTTTCCTCCTTCGTGGCGTATTCGACCGTCAGATCCCTGACGGACAGGAAAATGTCGGCGCCGTTATTTTTCAGCTCGCTATTTTTCATCGCATTCATCGCATTCATCGCAAAACTGCCCCTTTTCAGGCACTCTATTTCTATTTCTTCAGCTTGGGGTCGAGCGCATCGCGCAGCCCGTCGCCGAACAGGTTCAGCGAGAGCACGACGATCAGGATGCAAAAGCCCGGAATGAGCGTCAGGTACGGCGCGCTCTTGATGTAGTCGCGCCCGGCGGTGACCAGCGCGCCCCATTCGGGGTTCGGCGCCTGGACGCCGAGGCCCAGATACGTGAGGGCGGACGCGCCGATGATCCCGCTGCCGATGCTCATGGTAAACGACACGATCATGGGGGCGAAGGCGTTGGGAAGCGCGTGCTTGACGATGATGCGCGGGTTGGAGCAGTTGATGGCGCTGGCCGCCTCCAAGTACTCCTTCTTGCGGACGGACATGATGGACGAGCGCATGAGGCGCGTCCCGCCCGTGATGCCGCCAAGGCCCATGGCCAAAATCGTGTTGAATATGCCGGGGCCCATGACGCCCGCCAGCGTGATGTTCAGCAGCACGGACGGAATCGCCTGGATCACGTCGCACACGCGCATGACGACCTGATCGACCTTGCCGCCGAAGAAGCCGGGGATGCAGCCGAGCACAATCCCGCCGCCACACGCGATGATCTGCGCGCCGACGCCGATGAACAGCGACCACTTGCAGCCGACGAGCACGCGGCTGAGCACGTCCCTGCCCATGTTGTCCGTGCCGAACCAGTGCTCGGCGCTCGGCGGGACAAAGGCGTTGGCGGGGTTGATCTCCACATAGCTGTAAGGCGCGAGCAGCTCGCCGAACAGCGCGAAGAAAAGCACGATGAAAAAGATGACCATGCCGGCCATGGCGGATTTGTTCAGGGACAGCCGCTTCATCACGCTGGCGAGCTGGTTCTGTTTTTTGACGGGCTTCATGGCGGGCGCGCCCGCTGCCGCAGTTGCCGATGCGTCCATGCCTATTTCCCCCCTTTGTGCCGCGCCCCGGCGAACTGTGCCTTGATCCTCGGATCAACCGCGGCCATCAGCAGATCGACGAGCAGCATGATGGCCGAGAATATCGCCGAAATGATGATCGTGCATGCCATGACGACGTTGTAGTCGCGGTTGTTGCAACCGGTCACCAGATAGTAGCCTATGCCCGGCACGGAGAACACCGTTTCTATTATGACCCCGCCGCCCAGCACGCCGGCGAACTGCATTCCGATCGTCGTCAGCACCGGGATCAGGGCGTTGGGCAGCATGTGCCTGTAGATGATGTCCTTTCTGCGCACGCCCTTCGCCTTCGCCATCTTTACGAAGTCGGAGTTGATGACCTCGAGCATGCTCGACCGAGTCTGGCGCGCCAGCATCGCAATCCCGCCCAGCGCGAGCGCGGCGACGGGCAGGACGTAGTGCTCCGGGCCGCCTAGGCCGTATGCCGGCAGCCATTTCAGCTTGAAGCTGAAGGCGAGCACCAGCAGGATCGCGAAGAAAAACGCAGGCAGCGAGGTGCCCAGCAGCGCTACGACCATGCTGAGCGAATCCTGCCACTTGTTCTGGTGCACCGCGGCGGTGACGCCGAGCAGTATGCCCAGAATTGCGGTGATCGCGATGCTGAACATGCCGATGATCATCGTGCGGGGCAGCCTCGTCGCCAGCTCCGAGGCCACGGGCACGCCGGACACCATGGAGTTCCCGAAGTCAAGCCGCAGGAGGCTTGAGCCGTAGTTGAAAAGCTGCACGATGTAGGGCTTGTCCAGCCCAAGCTGCGCGCGCAGCTCCGCGGCCGCCGCCTCCGTGTAGCTGTTGCCCAAAAGAACCGAGGTGGCGTCGCCCGGCGCGAGGTACAGGAGCGTGAACACGACGACGATCACGCCGAGAATAACGGGAATGAGCAACAGCAATCTTCTAAGCACATACCGTCCCATCAGCAACACCTTCCGCGCACGGCTCGCGGCGGCAGTCCGGGCCGCAAGCCGCGCGTATTATTTGGCAGTCTTGGCGACTCTACTTGCTCGCGGTTCCGAGGTAGGGCAGGGCCATGTAGCCGTCATTGAGGTAGATGTCGGCGTACCCGTCGGACAGCGTGTACAGCACCTGCTTGTTGAACAGCGGCTGCCAGGTCACGTTGTCGCGCTCGTACTCATAGAGGGCCTGCAGGTTTTCGGCGGTCTTGCCACCGGCCGCCTTGTACTTGTCGTAGATGGCGTATAGGGCGGGATCGCTGTGAAAGTACAGGGACATGCCGGTTTCGCCGCTTAGGCCGTATATATTGCCCCAGAACAGGGACATGTCCAGCACGCCCATGCCGCCGACGAGGGCGAGATCCCAGTTGCCCTCCGCGCGCCTGGCGCTCTGGGTCGCGGGATCGACATAGTCAAACTCGCAGGTGATGCCCACTGCGGCCAAGTAGCCCTGCACCAGCTCGGAGATGATGGCGTCCTCGCCCACGTTGTTGGAGAGCAGCGTCACGGTGGCGCCGCTACCGCCGGGATAGCCCGCTTCGGCCAGCTTCTCTTTCGCCTTTTCCGGGTCGTAGGATATGCTGCTGATCCAGGAGGGGTCGTAGTCCGAGGCGGTGGGGATGCCGTAGCCAGTCATCGGGGTGGCATGGCCGGAATAGACGCCTGCGATCAGGCCGTTGGGATCGATCGCGTAGGCGATCGCCTCGCGAAAGGCCTTGTTGTCGGACACGGCGCGCCCTTTCATGTTAAAGCCCAACCCGTTGTACGTGCCGTTGGAGATGTACTTGGCGGTCACCCCGTCCAGGGCGTCCACTTCCTTGGACACATTCATGGAAACCTGCCCGGCCACCTGCGCGCTGCCGCTCTCGATCGCCATGGACATCTGCACCGTTTCCGGGACATAGCTGATCTCGATCACGTCCGGGTTCGCGACGGAGGCCTTCGGCAAATCGCCCGTCTTCCAATAGCCGTCCCGCTTTTCCAGCGTGCAGGAGCTACCCTCAATGTAGCTCGTGCAGATGTAGGGGCCGGTGCCGACCGGCATGGTCGCGAGGTTGTCCGGGCTGCCCTCGTAGGCGGCCTGCGAGCACATCAGCATCTGCGAGCCAATCAGGTAGAACGCGCCCACGGAGTCCGTGTTCAGCGCCAGCTCGAACGTCGTGCCGTCTATTACGCTTACGCTGCCCACCTCGTAGTAGACATACAGATTGTGCCCCACATTCCACTGGCTGTCCATCACGAAAGCTACGTCCGAGGACGTGAACGGGTTGCCGGCGGAATCAGTGATGCCGTCATGCAGCGTGACCTTCCATGTGTAATCGCCCACTTTTTCCCATTCCTTGGCCAAAACGCCGACGTACCCGCCGTCCTGATAGGCCAGCAAAGTTTCGTACACCTGGCTGAAAGTGGCGTAGCGGTAGGGGTTTGCGATGTTGATCGCGGCGGCCCCCGTGAATGGGTTGGTCAGCGCGACTTTCATGGTGCCGCCTGCCGGCGCGTCTGTGGCCGGCGTGGTTGCGGCTGGCGCGGCGTCGCCCGCCGCTGTGGTGGCGGCCGCGCCGTCCGACGTCGCAGGGGCTGCAGGGGCGGCGGCCTCTGTGGTTGTTGTCGCGGCGGCGTCCGCGCTCGCCGCAGGCTGCTGGGTCGTTGCGGCTTGCTGGGACGGCGCGCAGGCGGCGCCCAGGCTGAGCAGCATCATGATCGCCAGCGCCAGCGCGAGGTTTGGCAGTTTTTTGCCCATTGATAAATCCTCCTTATATTCTGTATGACAAATAACTAAAATTTAATTGCATTTTAATTTGTTTAGTGAATTATATCAATGCACCGGCGTTTGGAATTTGTTCCCTAGCTTTGGAATATGGGCGCAACGGCACATTTTGCATTGACTTAAAAACGGGATTTGATATGATAAAGTATATTACAGCCCAAAACGAGGAGGAATAGGAATGAAAATAATTGGATTTCACCATATCGCAGTCGATTCCATGGATACAGAGCGGAGCCGGAAATTTTACCAGGCACTGGGCGGCCGTGTACTCCTCGCTATTCCCAGAGAGGACGACGGAGGTTTCAATTATCAAATCGAAATTGCGCCCGGCTATGTCATTGAGATCCAGCCTCCCAGATCCCGCGCCGCAAGCTCGCCCGCAGGCTGGAACCACATTGCGTTTCAGACCGATGACTGCGCGGAGGCGTGCAAGGCGGTTGAGGCCGCCGGCGGCATTGTCAGCCGGGGCCAGTCCGAAAGGCGGATGATGGGCACAATTCCTTTCTGCAACGCCATTGTTTCCGGCCCGGACGGAGAGCGCATAGAGCTCCTCCAGCTGCTGTGATCCATTCATCTCATTAAAAAATAAGGAGGATAACCCATGTTCACACTGCAGGGCAGGACGGCGGTTATGTCCGGGGCAAGCGGATATGAAGGCGCGGGGGCCGTCCGCGCAATGGTGGAGGGCGGCATGAACGTCGCAATGCTCACCCACATGCCGGATCAATCCCGACAGGTCATCGACTCTCTTGGGGAGTATTCCGGCCGCTGCATCGCCCTCACCAACGAAAGGGGGCATGCCGCGCTATTTGAGGCAGTGGCTGAGCGCTTTGGAACCATTGACGTGGTCATTCCAAATCAAGGAGCGCCCATTGCCCGCCAGGAGCTTGCGGACATCGCGGCGGAGGATATGACGGAAAAGCTCCGCCATCAGATCACGCAGAGTTTTGCGCTGGTTCAGGCGGCCCTCCCCTACCTGACAAAAAGCAAGGCGGGCCGCGTGATTCTTGTCGCAAGCAGCGGGGCCAGGGATGGATTGGCGGAGGAATTTCTGTGCGACAGCGTGGCGCGCGGAGGCGTCATCTCCATGACATACAGCCTTGCGCGCGAGCTGGCGCCAGCCGGCATCACGGTGAACTGCATCGCCAAGGGCGGAATGGGAAGCAATCGCGCGCAAAAGCCCAACGAGTACGACGCCGCCAGCTTTTTGAACAAGATTCCTATGGGCAGAACCGGGACGCCCGCAGAATTTGGCGCGGCCGTTGCTTACCTGGCCAGCGAGGAGGCCGGTTTTGTGACAGGCCAAATTCTCAACCTCTGCGGCGGAATGTACATGGGCTGAGCCGCCCGCCCGCCGTTGGGGGGCCGTGGGAGCACAAGCGCCCCCCCGGGGGGGGGGGAGGGGTGAGCCAAAAGTATTTTTTGGGCGCCTGACGGGGGGGGGTAAAGGCA
>JAISFK010000415.1 GCA_031263625.1 Clostridiales bacterium | reverse complement strand
GCTCCGCTTGCGCCGCCCGTGCCGCGAACGCGCTTGGCGCCTGTGGCATCTTTGGCATCGCCCGCGCCGCTTGCGCTGCCCGCGCCTGCGGTTACGGCTGCGGTCGCGGCCGCTGTGTTTTTGCCGCGGCTTTTGCCGCCTCTCGCCCCGCTTTCGCCGCGTTCGGCGCCGCCGTTTGTTTCGCCGGGCGCTCCGTCTTTTGCCGCGCCGTCCTCGGCCGCTATTTTCGTCTTCCCCATTTTCAGGCCCATTCCCTTCCAAGTTTTGGCAACCGCGCCCTAGCCGCGCGCCAGCCCCAGCCTTGCCCGGCCCCAGCCCTAGCCGCGCCCTAGCCCCGCCCGACTTGTGACTCTATCCACTCCCGCGCGCGCCGCGCGCCGGCCTCAATGCCGACGCGCGGCGTCCAGCCCAGCATCGCGGCCGCCTTTCGGCTGTCGCACCGCAGCCTCATGATCTCGCTCTGCGGGTGTATGTGCGGGACGAACTCGATTTGCCCAGGGTCGCGGCAGATCATCAGCGCCAGATCCTTGATCTTTATGTCCCGCCCGCACCCCGCGTTCAGCACCTCGCCGTCGGCGCGCCCCGAATACCCCGCGAGCGCGACGAACTCGGCGCAGTCCTCGGCGTACAGCAGATCCCGCGTCTGCTCGCCGTCGCCGTATATGCGCAGGGGCAGGCCCTCCAGCGCGTTCTTTATGAACACGGACACCACGCCGCCCTCCCCGCCGGACTTCTGGAACGGCCCATACGTGTTGAACGGGCGCACGACGGTCACGGGCAGGCGGTATGCGTGCCAGTACGAGAGCGCCATGCTCTCGGCCGCGATTTTGCTGCCGGCATACGGCGAGGCCGCCTTGAGCGCGTGGCCCTCGCCTATGCCGGCGCCGCCGTCCGGCGCCCTGTCGTAGACCATGCACGTGCTCATGAACACCATTTTGCACATTTGGGCCCTGCAGCGCTCAAGGACGTTGAACGTGCCGAGGACGTCGTTTTCAAACGTGGTCCTGGGGTCGTCTATGCTGTCCTGCACGTTTATGCTCGCGGCCAGATGGTAGCATATGTCGAATTTTTCCGCCGCGAACACGGATTCCAGAATCGCCGCGTCCTTTATGTCCCCGACGCGCAGTTTCGCCCCGCCGCCGTCGCTGGCGAGGCCGGCCAAATTTTCGGCGCTGCCGTTTGACATGTTGTCCAGAACCGTCACGGCGTGCCCGTCGCCCAGCAGCCTTTTCACGAGCCAGCGCCCGATAAAGCCGGCCCCGCCCGTCACTAGCGTATTCATGTGTTTTGCTGTGCCGGCGCGCCCCGGCGCGAGCCGCCCCCCAGCCCGGCGCGCCGGGCCGAGCCGCCCCGCGCGGGCGCGCCCCTCCTGTCATTGTTGTTTATTGCATGTGTCAATGCGCGCGCCAATGCTCACGCCAATGCTATACTGAATAGAACACGAGTATAATTTATGCGTGTGTTATGCTTATATTTATCCCATTTTAACGCCTGCGAAACCGCAGGCCGCCGGAATCCAAAAGAACGCGATTTGAGGGCGCCGCCCCAGCTTTGATATTGTCACGCCGCTCGCGCAAGAGACTCAATCTCCGCGCATATGTCGTCCAACAGCACGTTCACCCATTTTTCGTCGATGTCGGAACCGTAAAAATCGCAGCACAGAGTGCAGCAGCCATTGTAGGTTGACGCGTTGATTTGCAGATAGGGGGCGGGTTTAATCGAAGACGTCGAATATGCGTTTTCAATGAGCAGATTGCCGAAGCGCAGCAAGTTTTGATCGAGAATCCCAAGGTTTGAATATAAAATCGCAGGCACTGTGACGACATTCGCAAAATACAGCTTTACCAAGCTATATGGCAAAAAGTGAGTCAGCATGTCCCAAAAGAGGGTGGGCTTGAGAATGGCGTTGCCGGTCTTATGCGCCCACATCTGCCCGGAAACCTGCCTCAGCGTGTCCGCCAGCGAATCGGTTGCCTGAACGGAAATATGGCACATGCAGGTGCTCGCATAATTGCTTATGCCGAAGTTTGCGCCCGGCGGCATGAATTTTCGCAAGTCCATGGTGGAGGGCAGCATGATTTTTTCGGTGCCGGTATTCTTGCAAAACGCCCTGGCATACAGCGCCATCAAAATGTCGTTGACGGTGGCGCCATGCATTTTTGCGAAGCTCTTCAGCCTCTCAAAATGCCCATTGGATATGCCCCGCGTTTTCATGTGGGGCTCGGAGCCGTCTTTCCCGAAGCTTACGCCCTGCTGCCCCTTTTTGTTGGCGGAACCGTACGCGTTATTTTTGGAACACAGTATGCGCGCTTTTTCTTTCAGCTTTACGCCTTTGAAAAGCGGCTGGAGCCCGCGGGTGCAAACCTGGGGATTAAACGGCTGGATGGAAACGGGCCTGCCGCTTTCCAGCGCCGTATACAGGTTGCCCAGCAGATACAAATATTGCTTGAACCCGCCGCCGTCGCAGACCATGTGGCTGATAATCACGCAAAGGGTGTCCCCGTATGCCCGCCGAATGAGCAAAATGTTCAGCGGGGGTTCTTTTGCCGCGTCAAAATCTGAGGAGAGAAGGCGCGCGATTTGCCTCTCCGCGTTGTCGCCCGCGCTGCTATCCGCTTCAATTACCCGTATCATGTCCTCGCTCGTAAAATTCTTTTCCACCCAGCGCGGCCGATTCCGCGAATCGCTGAAGCAGCAGCCTATGAGCGGGATGACATGAATCGACAGATCGACGGCCTGTTTGAGCGCGCGCAGATCGACGCGGCCCGCAAAATCAATGCGGCAGCGTATCAGCGGCTCATAGCCGAGCACGGTCTTGCACAGGTTTTGCCATATGTCAAAAGCTTCCGCCTTGTATTTCATAAGCACCCCCACTAAAATATACTGACGAGCATTCGAATTTTCCATTAACGCGAGTCAGTAATACTCGTTTCCTCTGCCCGACCGCAAGTTGCGGTCGGAATTCCCAATCGAACACGAGTATAAGTTTCCGCTTAATATACCGCTTTATATGCGCCGCTTGATGCGCGCTTAATATGCCCGCATAATATATCCGCTTATATGCCCACTTTATACGCCCGTTTATTATGCCCGCCTATTGATATGCCCGCCTATGTAAATGCTGTGCTGTGCGGCGCTTGGCGCTTACGCCATTGGCGGCTGGGGCGCGAAAAAGCGCAGCAACCTCCTATGCCATTGGCGGCTGGGACGCGAAAAACCGCAGCAGCCGCCTGCCGACCCAGGCGCCGCTCTGGACGGGCAGGTTGTGGTTCCCCCTGCCGATTTTCAGGGCCGCGCCCGGAATGCGGCGCGCCATGCCGCGCCCCGCCTCGATGTTCGGGGAGCGGTTGCCGTACAGCAGCAGCGCGGGGGGCGCGAGGCGCTCCAGCGGGGCCGCCGCCAAAAAGCCCATGTCCCGGCGCATGTCGTCGCCCAGCCGCCCGCCGCCGTACAGCCGGCAAAG
>JAISFK010000263.1 GCA_031263625.1 Clostridiales bacterium | reverse complement strand
AAGGACAGGCTGGGCATAGAGACAGGCGACAAAGCCCATGACACAAAGGACATCCTCAAAAAGGAACGGGCGCTTAAGTCATGGCTGTCCAACACGCCGCTGTACCTGCAGCTTCAGTGGTTCGACGCTGTAGAGAGCGTAGAGGTGTCAACAAAACTCAAAAAAAGGAGATGGACTACCGAGATCACTGAGCGTGATGCAATGTATCTCAAAAAACTGGGTGTCATGATCGACTAATATTTTGAGTATATATTACACGACTTTTAGGCTCATAACGCGCGCTCGCGCCATAGCCGGCCCTCTTTTGCCAGTATTTTAATCTCCATCGGCGCCAGCAGGAACGTGCCGACTTCCTCGTATGCGCCGCTGGCGCAGGCGCCGGCGCGAACTTGGATCGCCGCCGCCTGGCTAGAGGCGAACAGGTTCATCAAAAAGAGCATCTGCCTCGCCCCGTCGCTGCGCAGGACGGCCCACACATAGGGGCTGTCGCAGCGCACAGCCGGCGCGGGCGCGCCAAGCTCGCAGAGCAGCGCGTCCAGCAGCGCCAGCTGCGCCGCCTTTTGAAAGCGCCACGACGCGCCAAGCCATAAGACGGCGCCGCCCCCCGGACGCGCCCATAGCCAGCTCGCCACCCGCTCGCCGCTCGCGGGCGGCGCCGGCGATTGCGGCTGGTGCGGCGCACAACCCGCCGACGGCGGTTGCTCCGGCTGTTGCGGGGCATAACGCGTCAGCTCAAGCTGTCGCGGCGCACCACTCGCCCATTCCGGCACATAACCATCGCGCTCCAGTTGCTCCAGCTGTTGCGGCGCGCCAGCCGCTTGCGCCAGCGGGCCTGGCATGTCGCGCAACAGCACCCGCGCGCCTTCCGGCATACGGGCCGCTTCCCACAGGCCGTCCAGCGGGATGTTCGCCAGGCCGCCGATTCCGCAGACGTTGCGGCCGCCGGATTTTGCCGGCCTGCACGCGGCGCCGCCCAGAGCCTCGCCGAGGATGGCACACGGGCGATAGTTTTCGTCCAGGCTCGGAATGACGGGCGCAAGGAGCAGCCGCCCGCCGCGCTCCACGTACCGCGCAAGGTTTCTCTGTATTTTGGCGCTCATGCGCTCCGACGTGGCCACCAGCAAGGGCTTGTCCGTTTTGCCAGGCAGGCCGTCGTCGGCGAGATCCGCCAATTCCGGCGCGCGCGAGCCGCACAGCAGCGAAAAGAGCAGCCCCTTGCGCAGGAACTCCCACGCGTCCGCAGCGCTGAAATCGGGCAGGGGGCGGTCGTGGCAATGATCGTAGTATTTGCTCCGCGCCTGCTCCCAGTCCAGTCCGAGATACACGTCGCACTCGCGCTCGGCGGCGGCCAGCCAGCCATGCTCGGCGAGAAATGCCCCGAACTCTTTTTGTGCGCCGTAGGCCGCGCGGATCTCGCCCGCCGGGCCGACCCCGGCCCGGTAGTCGTACAGATCGCCGTCCCCGCCAATGCCGTCGGGGTTGTAGCCGCCGGCAAACACATAGTAGTTCAGCCCTTTCATGCCAAACGCGAGATTCAGCAGATACCAGCACCGCAGATCCGAAGCCGCGACCGGGGGCCAGTCCATGCAGTTGCCGGCCTGCAGCTCGAAAACGGTCGGGGGGAAGCCCATCAGCCGCAGCGTTTCGTGCGCCAGCAGCGCCTTTGCGGCCAGCTGCGGCGTCGGATTGTTCGCGCCAGAATCCATGTGGAACGTGTAGTACAGATCGCAGCCGAGCAGAAAATCGCGCTCCGCTCGCATGGTTGCGGCCGTTTCCAGAAAATAGGGGTTCATCGAGCCGTTGGCGGAGTTGTGGACAAGCGCGCAGCCGATGCCGAACTCGCGCGCCCAGTCGGCCAGCAGGCGCAAGTATTCGGCCGCGCGGGCGAAGTAAAAATCCTGATAGTCCTTGGCCATGCGCAAGGCCGCAAATGGATCCGCGCGCCCGGGCGCCTGCCCTCCAGGCTCGTTGGCGGGCGCCATGCTCCCCCCCGCGCCGCCCTCCGCGCCGCCCTCAGTGCCGCCCCACGGCCGCACATCAGCCATAGATCTGCGCGCAGTCCCATAGGCGGCGTTTACGTTTTCCAGATTCCCGTAGCGCTCGGCCAAAAACCGCGCGTATGGCCCGTCTTCAGCGCCAGTGCCCATGCCGTCCGTGCTGTAGTCCCAGCCGCCGAACCACTCGTGGATCCCCATAAGCTCATTGTCCAGCTGGACAAAGGCCACCGGCCCCCCGCGCGAAACCGTGTGCCGCGCGATGGCGGGGCAGATGAACGCGAACCACTTGCGAGCTTTTTCCAAAAACACCGGGTGCATGTATGACGCCGAGCAGTCGTGCAGGCGCTCCCCGCGAGCGTTCCGGGCCAAAATTTCCGGATAGCCCTCGCACAGCCAGGCGGGCAGGCCGCAATAGCGCATCTCGGAGTACTGGTACGGCCCTGGGCGGCAAATGACCCGCAACCCCTTTTGCCCGCACAGCTCCAAAAAGCCGTCCAGATCGCGGCAGGGCTTGTCCCCTATCCGAAAATCCCCCTCGGACGGCTCGTGCAGAATCCACGGGACATATGTGGCGACGCATTGGCCGCCCGCCGAAATCAGCAAATCCAAGCGCTCGGCCCAAGCGTCCCTCGGAACGCGAAAGTAATGAAATTCCCCGCTGATCAGAAATCCCGGACGCCCTCCAAAATTGTACCCCCGCGCGTCCCATTGGATCTCCCGGATCTCCGGCATGTGAACGCCCCCCTTCCCGCTGACAGGCCGCATTGAATGCATTATCGCGCCAATATTGCGCAAATGCGCATCAATGCGCATCAACCGCGCACCAATGTATTATACAATGCCCGGAAAGCGCCTGGCAGCAGCCTGGGCGCGCGCGCCGCCGCGCTCGCATATACTGACGAGCATTTGAATTTTCCATAGGCTGATGTTCACAGCCTGCCGCATTTTATCCCTGCCTATACCTCAACGGCGAAGTCGATGCGCACTGTTTCGCCGTTGCCGGTTATGGTCGCGTACACGTTTCCGGCGCTCGTGTTGCTGCCTACCCGCCACGTCCACGAAACGCGCCCGTCGGCATCCGAGGTTTTGACGCCAAGGCCGGCCGCCACGCTTTCGCTTTTGTAGAACACCCTCAGGCGGTATTCGGTGTTTGGCTCTCCGGCAATGGAAATAGATGCGTTCTCATTGCGGTGAACGACGGAGGGCGCGGAAATGACCGTGATTGCGGACGCGGATGCTGATGCTGCGGGCGCATCAGGCGTCCGCACTTGGCGCTGCTGCGCCGGAAGCGACGGCGACGGCGACGGGGATGGGACTGTGGATGGCGACGGCGACGGCGACAGAGCTGGGGATGGCGACGCAGATGGAGACGTATGCGGCGATGGCGATGGCGACGCAGATGGCGCTGGCGACAAAGACGGCTCCGGGGCGGGCTTAGGGTCGAGCGCTGAGGCAAGTCCAGCGGCAGGCGCCGGCTCCAGCTCCGATTCGGGCTCCGGCTTCGGCTCCGATTCTGTGGCAAGCGCCGAGCCTGGTTCCGCCTGCGCCTGCGACTGCGCCTGCGGCTGCCGCGCATCGCCGCCGTCCGCAGGCGACGCTTCGCTGTCTGCTGGCGCGGCGCCGTCGTATGCGCGCGCGGCAGGCATGTCGCCCTCCGGCTTGCCAAGCTCGGGGATGGCGTCTATCAGCAGGCCCCCCTCCTTTGTCGGCGCGTCAAAGAGCGCGTTGCGCGAAATGTAGGCCGCGTCGTCGCGCAGAAACAGGTTTGACCTGGCGTACTGGTCGCGGCCGCTCTCGTCGATCAGCCCGATTTCGAGCGCCTTGCCATAGGGCGAGTCCCAGGCAAAATCCTCGCCGTCCGCGTAGCCAAGCGCCCGGAGGACGAGGGTGATGTACTGGTTTGCCTGCATCGTGTCCGCGCTGCCGAAGACGGTTTCAGAATAGCCCTTCACGATCCCCGCGTTCGCGGAATACGCGATCTGCGCGGCGGCCCAGGCGGGCAGATCCTCAAAGCTGCTGGAAGCGAGCGATTCTCGCGATTCAGCCTCCTTCCCTAGCAGGCGCAGGATCATGACCGTCCCTTCCGCGCGGGTCAGCGGCTCGTCGAGCGCGAAGCTCCCGCCGGATCCCAAAAACAGCCCTCTGGCCCACAGTTCCCCGGCCTCCGAGGCATAAATCGGCTTATAGAGGCCGTTGGCGTCCACAAAGTCGCGCCCGGTTTCCCTCGCGATGTCGGACAGAGTGGCGCGGCGTCCGTCCCAAGCCAGCCCCGCTGACTCCGCCGCGTAGGGCGCGGCCGCAATCGCGAAAGCGAGGAGCAGCGAAAATGCCGCGCACACCGCTTTTTTCATGGTTTCTTTCATGCTCATGCTCATTTTCATTCTCATGCTCGTTTTCATTCTCATGGCCAACCCTTTCGATTTTGCTAAAGTTTTGAGCGAGTATAATTGAGAATAGGCATCACTTGCGCAGCACTAGAATGGCGTTGGGCAGGTATCTGCCGGTATCCTTCATGGGCGTTGACGGCGAGCCTATCACGCTCCCGTCGTACATCATGACCGACGAGCTGCCGC
>JAISFK010000375.1 GCA_031263625.1 Clostridiales bacterium | reverse complement strand
CGGAGCGCGCACATGCGCGCGGCGCGAACAGCAACCGCAGGGGTGCGCTGCGCACGGCGCGCGGCGCGGGCATATGCGCGCAAAATAGAGCGAAAAGCAAGGAGCCGAAGCCATGGATTTGCAGCTGGACAGCGAAGCGTTCGCGCGGGCGAGCAAGGATTTGCAAGCCAGGTGCGAGGAGCTGAAAACGCTCCGGAACAATATGCAGTCGTCGTTCGAGCAGCTCAGGCAGGACTGGGACTCGGACGCCGGCAGGCAGTTCTTTGAGAGGTACGAGAACGACCTCGTGAAGAATCTGGACGAGCACTCGAAGGTTTTCGAGTACATGAGCGAGAATCTATCAACCGCCTCGCAGAAGTACGAGGAGGTTTTTAGAGCCGCCGACTCTGTCGCGGACGCGCAGTTTTAGGCGAATAGTTTTTAGCGGACAAAATACGTTCAGGAAAGGAGGAAAATTCACATGGCCGAAAGAATAATGATGACCCCGCAAGAGCTGAACGACGGCGCGTCGTTTCTTCGCCAGCGGCTGGACGCCATCAACCAGGAAGTGCAGTCGCTGAAAAGCAAGATCGACGACATCGCGTCTCGGTGGGAGGGCGCGGCGCAGCAGTCGTTCATCAACCAGTTCGAGAGCGACATGTACCCCATTCTGCGCGACACGCTGCCGCAGGTGATCGAAGGCGTGTCGAGCGAGCTTGACGCGGCGGCGAACGCCATCCGCGACACGGACGCGAGCATCGCGAGCGCGTTCAGGGGCTGATTCTGGCCGCGAGCAAGCCTGCCTCGGGGAGGCAGAGTCATTCACTGGAGGTTACGCCTGTGCCCGCCAAAAGACCGCGCGCCGCATATGCAGCCATCATGGCAATCGTCTTCGCCGCGCTCGCCGCGCTTGCGCCGGCCGGGCCTGCCGCGCCTGTCGCGCTGGCCGAGCCAGCCGCGCCGGCCGCGCCCGCGCTGTCGGAGGCGTATGCGTGGGAGCGGTATGCTGACGTGTTCATCGCGGGAGGCATGAACCCGGAAAGCCTCAGCTGCAGGGTGTCCAACCAGGTGGCCGAGGTGGCCGGAAGCGGCCTTTTGGCGGAGCGGGGCGTGACCGTCCGCACGACAATTCTCCTTGACGTCTCCGCGTCCATGCCGGCGCAGGCGCGAGAGAGCGTCAGGTCATTCATAGGCGCCCTGATCGAGGGCGTCGGCAAAAACGAGCAGTGCAGGCTCGCGGCGTTCGGGGAGCAGCTTTCCGTGCTGCAGGACTTCACGTCCGACAGGTACGATCTGGCCGCCGCCGCGAGCGGGATAGAGTTCGACAGCCAGCAGAGCAGGCTGTACGACGCCGTGTACGGCACGATCCCGGAGGGCGGGCCGCTTGGCGGATCGCCGTGCTACTACCGCACGATAGTGGTCACGGACGGCGCCGACGACGCTGCGGGCGGCATAACCAAGGAGGAGCTTTACCTCCGGCTGCAGGCGAGCGCCTACCCGATAGACGTCGTGGCCGTGAGCAAGGCGAGCCAGGCCGAGCCGGACAAGGAGCTGTCGGCCCTGACGCGCATGAGCGGCGGGCGCTACGCCAGTCTCAGCTCCGAAACGGACGCCGGCGGGCTGGCGTCGAGCCTGGGCACCGGCGGCGTGGTCTGGCTCAGGGCGGTTTTGCCAAGCTCGCTGCTGGACGGCTCCACGCGCCAGTTTGACATAACGGATGGCTCCGCCGCCGTGCGGTTTGACTTCAAGGTGCCCGTGTACGACGCCCCGGCGGCGGAGCCGGGGGCGCCGCAGGAAGCGGGAGCGGCGGGGGAAACAGGAGCGGGCGCGGCTGGCGAAGACGCAGGGGATGCGGACGGGGCAACGGCTGGTGGCGCGGGAGCGGCAGGCGAGGCTGAGGCTGAGGTTGCGGCAGGGGCGGAGACGCCCGGAGCGGAAGGGGAGGCGTCTGACGCCGAGCCTGAATCGCAGCCGGATGCCGAAACAGGCGAGGCGGGCGGTGCTGGCGACGAGGATGGCGCAAGCGGCGGAGGCGATACTGAAAGCGGGGGCGGCGAGGACGGAAAGGGCGGCGCTGGCGAGGATAGCGAAACGGGCAACGACGAAGACACCGACGATGATGGCAGTCGAAGCGACAACAGCGGGCGCGGCAGCCGCGAGAATGGGCGCGGCGGCGCCGAAGCGCCCGCGCGCGGATTGCCGTTCTCCGAGGCGCTTGGCGAATACGCTGCCGTCGCATACATCGGCGCGGGCATTGCCGCGATTCTCATAGTCGCGGCCGCCATCGCGTTTTTCGTCGTCCGGGGCAAGAACAAAAAGGGCCGGAAAAGGGGAGACGCCAGCGCAGGCGCGCATAATGCGCGTCGCGCGCCGGACGGCAAGGGCGGCGCGGGACCGGGCAGCAAAACGGAAATCGTCGGCAACGGCTCGCCCGGCGCCGTCTCTGGCGCGGGGGCTGGCATGGGTGCGGGCGTGCTGTGCGCTCGCCTGCGCAACGTGAGCAACCCCGACCAGATCTGGAATGTCAGCTTGGTCGGCGGCGCGCTCATCGGCAGGGACACGGGCTGCCAGATCTGCGTCGCGGACGGGAGCGTGTCGCGCCAGCAGTGCAAGCTCAGCGTGGGCGCCAACGGCGCGCCGCTCGCCGAAAACCTCAGCGCCTCGAACATCACGCAACTCAACGGCCAGCCGCTGGGTGCGCCCCGGCCGTTCAAAGAGGGCGACAGGCTGAAATGCGGGCGCGTGACGCTGATGGTCGATTCGCTGTACATGGCAGATTCAGGGAACGCCGGTAGCCTGAACAGGCTGACGAAGTACGCCAACGTATAGGAGGGTTCATGAAACAACGCTTTGCCTTGCTCGCTCTCGCGCTGGCGCTCGCGGCCTCGCCGCTCGCCGCCTGTGCGAAGCCCATAAGCGCGATGACCGCCGCCGAGTTGCTTGACTTGGGCGAGAAGCGCCTTCTCGACATGAACTACGAGATGGCCATCGTCTACTTTGACAGGCTGATAGAGGTCGAGCCGAAAAACGCCCGCGCGTATGCGGGCCTCGCGGAAGTCTACATAGCGCTGGGGCGCGAGGACGAGGCTGTCGCGGTTTTGGAGCAGGGCCTTGTGCAAGTGCCGAACAGCCCGGCTCTGCTCGCGCAGCTGGAAGCATTGCGCCCG
>JAISFK010000314.1 GCA_031263625.1 Clostridiales bacterium | reverse complement strand
TTCGTGAAGAAGGAGGGCTCCGCGTTCGACCTGCCGATCGCGATAGGCATACTGCTCTCCACGGGCCAGCTCCGGATTCCCGGCGTCGGCGCCTGCGGCTTTTTGGGCGAGCTGTCGCTGGACGGCAGCATAAAGCCCGTGAACGGCGTGCTGCCGATGGCGATCCGCGCAAAGGCGTCCGCGCTGGAGCGCATATTCGTGCCGCCGGAGAACGCCTTCGAGGCGGCCGTGGTGAACGGCATAGAGGTCTACCCCGCGCGCAGCCTCGCCGAGGCGTGCGGGCACTTTCGCGGGGACGCGCCGATACGGCGGTGCGTCGTCAACACGGAGGACATCCTGCGGGCGGAGGTGTCCGAGCGGCACGACTTCCGCGACGTGAGGGGCCAGGAGCGGGCGAAGCGGGCGCTGGAAATCGCCGCGTCGGGCAGCCACAACTGCATGATGGTGGGGCCGCCCGGATCGGGGAAGACGATGCTCGCGAAGCGCCTGCCGTCGATCCTGCCGTCGCTGACATACGACGAGTCCGTGGAGATCACGATGATACACAGCGTGGCAGGGATCCTGCCCCCCGGCGCGCCGCTCGTGAGCAGGCGGCCGTTCAGGAATCCGCTCAGCAACACGTCGGCGGCGAGCCTGACGGGCGGCGGCAAGGAGCCAAAGCCCGGCGAGATCAGCCTCGCGCACAACGGCGTGCTGTTTCTGGACGAGCTGCCGGAGTTTGGCAAAAACGTGCTGGACATACTGCGCCAGCCGCTGGAGGACGGCTACGTGACGGTTTCGAGGGTGGCGTCCAAGGTGACGTATCCCGCGCGGGCCACGTTCGTGTGCGCGGCGAACCCGTGCAAGTGCGGCAACCACATGGGCGGGGGCAAGCCCTGCACGTGCTCGCCCGCGGACGTGAAGAAGTATTTCGGCAAGATCAGCGGCCCCCTGCTGGACAGGATAGACATACACATCGAGGTGCGGCTGCCCGAATACGACGCGCTCTACCGCGCCGGGGGCGAGCCGGAGTGCTCGGCGGACATAAGAAAAAGGGTCGAGCGCACGAGGATGGTGCAGAAGGAGCGCTACGCCGGCCTGGACATATACTCGAACGCGCAGCTCGAGGGCAAGCGGATCGACGAGTTCTGCCGGCTCGACGGGCCGTCGCGGGCTTTGCTGAAACGGGCGTATGAGAAGATGGGGCTGAGCGCGAGGGCGCACAGCCGGATACTCAAGGTGGCGCGCACGATCGCCGACATGGAGCAGTCGGAAGGCATACTGGAGCGGCACCTTTCGGAGGCCATCGGCTACCGCAGCTCGGACAGGCTGGGCGGCGGGGCGGAGCGGTAGCGCGGCATGGGCGGAGCAGGTGGGCATGGGCGATAGCGCGCAAGGGCGCGGCAGAGGCGGGAGCGTGGCGCGGGCGCAGGGTGCGCGGCGGGGCGGCGCCGGCAGAGCAGCAGGGCGCGGCGGTCGCCGGTAGCTAGGCGGGACGCGGCGAAGGCGGGCGCACAGGGGCAGAGGCGCCAGCATAGCAGCAGGGCGCGGGAGGGTGCGAGAGTGCGGGAATACGCGGAAGGGCGCGGCGGGGAGCCGGGCAACGGGAGCGAGGCGGGCCGGACGGGCGGTGCGGGCGGGAGCGGCGGCGGAGGGCTGGAGTGCGAGCTGAAATACTGGTTCTGGCTCGGCGCCATGACGGGCCTCAGCGCGAGGCGGGCGAAAATGCTGGCCGACGCCTTCGGCAACCCGTATGAGGTCTGGCTTCAGGGCGCCGACGCGCTCGGCCGGCTGGAGTTCATGAACAGGCAGTCGGTGGCGCAGGCGCTGAACGCGGGCGCCAGGGGCGGCATCGGCCAGGCCATGGCCGCCGTGCAGGCCAGGGGCATAGACATCGTGCCGCTGTGCGACAGCCAGTACCCGGAATACATAAAGGCCATCCCCGACCCGCCGCTGATCCTGTTCCGGCGCGGCCGCATCGGCGCAAGGCGCAGGAACCGCGCCGTCGCCATAGTCGGTTCGAGGCACCCCACCGCATACGGGGTGCGCGTGGCCAAAACGCTGGCGGGCGACCTCGCCGTGCGCGGCTACACGATTGTCAGCGGGATGGCCATGGGGATAGACGCCGCCGCGCACGCGGAGGCGCTGGCGGCGGGCGGGAGCACCGTCGCGTTTCTGGGCTGCGGCGTCGATCGCGCCTACCCCGCCAGCAACCGCCGGCTCATGGGCGAAATCGCGAGGCATGGCGAGATTTATTCCGAATTCATGCCCGGCGCCCTGCCCCTGCAACAGAATTTTCCGCAGCGCAACCGGCTTATCAGCGGCATGTGCGCGGGCGTGGTCGTCGTGGAGGCGGGCGAGCGGAGCGGCGCCCTGATCACGGCCGGGTTCGCGGGCGAGCAGGGCAGGGACGTGTTTGCCGTGCCCGGCAACATCAACAGCCCGCTGAGCCGAGGCACAAACGCGCTGATCCGGGACGGCGCGATCCCCGTGACGTCGGCCGACGACATTCTGGAGGCGCTTAACCCGTTTTTCGCGCAATGCGGCGACGACGGCGCGGACGATGGCGCAGACGACTGGGACGGGGGCGGCGCTGGCGACGGGGACGGGGGCGGGGGCATGGACGGCACTGGCGGCGCGGGTGGAAGGAGCAACGACGCGGACGGCGACGCGGGAGCGGGCGCCAAGGGGGCGATCCGCAGAGGCGGGGACAGCGCGGATGGCATGAACGGCGACGCAGGCCGCAGGGGCGCAAGCGGCGGCGCAGTCCGCAATGGCGCAGGCAACAGCTGGGGATCCGGCGCCATGGGAGCGAACCGCAGAGGCGCGGGCGGCGGGGGAGAGCGGGGCGGCGGGGGATACGGCAGCGGCGCAGTAGGGAGAGCGGGCGCGGCGGGCAGAAAAGCGCGGATCGCCCTCGCGGAGCTGGACGGGCCGTCGCGTGCCATAGCGCGCATGCTGATGGAGCGCGGCCCGATGGACATGGACTCCATCATATCCGCGAGCGGCTTTTCCGCAGGCGCGGCCGGCTCGACGCTCGTGCTGCTGGAACTCAGGGGCGTTGTGCGCAGCCTGCCGGGCGACGCCTACGAGATAGCCGACTAGCGC
>JAISFK010000269.1 GCA_031263625.1 Clostridiales bacterium | reverse complement strand
TCAGCCCTGCGCCCCGCGCTTCGACGCCTCGGCGTCCTGCATCTCCCGTATCAGCCAGGCGTTGATGAACCCGTCAAGGCCGCCGTCCATGACCTTGTCCACGGCGCCCTCCTCGTAGTCCGTCCGATGGTCCTTCACCATCGTGTACGGGCAGAACACATACGAGCGGATCTGGCTGCCCCAGGTTATCTCCAGCTGGACGCCCTTCAGATCCTCGATCTTCTCCGCGTGCTCGCGCTCCTTCAGCTCGTACAGCTTCGAGCGCAGCATTTTCATGGCGTTGTCCCTGTTCTGGAACTGCGAGCGCTCCGTCTGGCACGCGACGACGACGCCCGTCGGGATGTGCGTGATCCTGACGGCCGAGTCCGTCTTGTTGATGTGCTGGCCGCCCGCGCCGGACGAGCGGAACGTGTCAACCCGCAGGTCGTCCGGGTTTATGTCGATGGCTATGTCGTCGCTCAGCTCCGGCATGACCTCGACCGACGCGAACGACGTGTGGCGCCTGCCCGCCGCGTCGAACGGCGATATCCGGACGAGCCTGTGGACGCCGTTTTCCGAGCGCAGGCGGCCATAGGCGTTTTCGCCCGAAACCATGAGGGCGACGCTCTTTATGCCGGCCTCGTCGCCGGCCAGTATGTCCAGTATCTTCGCGGCGTATGAGTGGGACTCGGCCCAGCGCGTGTACATGCGCAGCAACATCTCCACCCAGTCCTGCGACTCCGTGCCGCCCGAACCCGCGTGCATGGACAGTATGGCGTTGTTCTTGTCGAACTGGCCGGAAAACAGCGTCTGGAGGTACATGTCCTGATAGCCCGCCCTCAGCGCGCCGAACTCTTTTTTCGCCTCGTCGGCGATGCTCTCGTCCTGCTCGTCTATGCCCAGCTGGACCAGCACGATCAGATCCTCGGCGCCCTCCGACAGCCTGCGGTAGCGGTCGAGCTTGGAGCGCAGGCTCTTTGTGCGCTGGAGGACGGCCTGCGATTTTTCGGGGCTGTCCCAGAAATTTGGCTCGGAGGCTTTGTTTTCAAGCTCCTCCGCTTCGCTCTCTATGCGAGCGAGGTCAAAGTGAATCACCCAAATCTGCGATCTGCTGCCGCAGGGCCAGTAAATCCGGCTTTATCTGCTCAAGTGCCAGCATGACTTCATCAACTCCCTCGTTTTTTATATTTTTATATACTTTTACTTAACTGACAACCGCCCGCCGCCGACATGGGTCGCGGGCGGGGGGCGGGCGGCCCCGCTAGTGCAGCGCGCCGAAATCGGAGAACGGATACCAACGGAATATGGCCTTGCCCCTGATGGTGGACAGGTCGAACTCGCCGAGCGAGCGGCTGTCGTTGCTGCCGCCGCGCTCGCGGTTGTCGCCCATGACGAACACCTTGTCCTTGCCCACGGTTATCTCGGAGGCGAAATTGTCCCCATACGTGTAGTCCGTGCTCGTGTAGCCCTCGTCCAGCGCCTCGCCGTTCAGGTACACGCTGCCGTCGCGAATGGCCAGCTTGTCGCCCTCGATGGCTATGACGCGCTTGATGAGGTAGTCCTTGCCCTCCTCAAGCCTGCCGTGGACGTAGATCGTCACTATGTCGCCCCGGTTGATGTTTCCGGTTTTCGGGGATATCTTCTCGATTACGAGCTGATCGCCGTTGTGGAGCGTCGGCGTCATGGAGCTGCCGTACACGACCGTCCTCTGCGCGACGAAGGTGATGAACAGTATGCCGACGACGATCGCTATGACGATGTGCTTGATCCAGTCCAGAATCTCCCTCAGCACAAAATACTTGCCGCCGCCCGAATCGCCGCCATCGCCGTCGTCGCCGCCGCCGTCCAAATCGCCGCCGCGCCCGCCGCCGCCCGGCTCCATGTCGCCGTCGTCCCTGTAGCGCGTGTCCGTGTCGTACCTTGGACTCATTCGATACCACCCCTTTTGTTATGTATGTGCGCCCGCCAAGCGCGAGCCTGTCATATGCGGGCCTGGCGGGCCTGTTGAATATCGACAGCCTCCGCGCCGCCAGCGGTGCCCCTTATCCCATCTCGTCCGCGCCGCCGTCGTCTATGCCGTGCCGCCGGCCTCCGCGCCGCCAACCGGCGCCACGCCAGCCGCCGAGCCGTCTCCCATCTCTGCCGCGCCGCCGGCCGGCGCCACGCCGATCCCGAGCGTTTCAAGCTGCTCCGCGTCCACCCGCGACGGCGCCCCCGTCAGCAGGCACGACGACGTCTGCGCCTTTGGGAAGGCGATCACGTCCTTGATGCTGTCGCAGCCCGCCAGAATCATGACGAGCCTGTCAAGCCCATACGCGATGCCGCCGTGCGGGGGCGTCCCGTACCTGAACGCGTCCAGCAGGAAGCCGAAGCGCTCCTCCGCGTCCTCTTGCGAGAAGCCCAGCAGCGAGAACATCTTTTGCTGCAGCTCCTGGCGGTTTATGCGGATGCTGCCGCCGCCAGCCTCCATGCCGTTGATCACGATGTCATACGCCCTCGCCCGCGCCCTGCCCGGATCGCTGTCCAGCAGCGGGACGTCCTCGTCCATGGGGGATGTGAACGGGTGGTGCTTCGCGGCCCAGCGCGCGCCGCCCTCGTCGCGTTCGAGCAGCGGGAACTCCGTGACCCACAGCAGCCTGTAGTCGTCCTTTTTCAGCAGGCCCAGCCGCCTCGCCACTTCCAGGCGCAGCTGGCCGAGCGCGGTCAGCGCCACGTCGTCGGAGGCGTCCGCGACGAACAGCGCGAGGTCGCCCGGCGCCGCGCCCGCCGCGCCCAGCATGGCGCCAAGCGCGCCCTCGCCCAAAAAGCGGGCGAAGCTGCAGCGCGTTTCGCCCTCGCCGGCGCCGACGGCCGCCCACGCGAGCCCCTTTGCCATGTATGTCCTGGCGAGCTCCGCCAGGCTGTCGATCTCCTTGCGCGAAAAGCCCGCGCAGCCCTTCGCGCATATCGCGCGGACGCTGCCGCCGGCCGCCGCCGCGCCGTCGAACGCCGCAAAGCCGCAGCCCCTCGCCAGCGGCGTGATGTCCGCGATCTCCATGCCGAAGCGCAGATCCGGCTTGTCGGAGCCGAAGCGGCGCATGGCCTCCGCATACGTGAGCCGCGGGAGCGGCGTCTCTATGTCGATCCCGATCGTCTTTTTGAACAGCGCCTTCAAAAAGCCCTCGTTGATACCAATGATGTCGTCCTCCGAGGCAAACGACATCTCGACGTCTATCTGCGTGAACTCCGGCTGCCGGTCCGCGCGCAGGTCCTCGTCGCGGAAGCAGCGCGTTATCTGCATGTAGCGGTCGAAGCCGGAAACCATGAGCAGCTGCTTGAACAGCTGCGGCGACTGGGGCAGCGCGAAGAACGAGCCGGGGTAGATCCTGCTCGGCACGAGATAGTCGCGGGCGCCCTCCGGCGTGCTCTTGGTCAGCATGGGCGTCTCGATCTCCAGGAAGCCCATCTCGTCAAAATAGTCGCGCGCCGCTTTGGCCGCGCGGTGCCGCAGCATGAGGTTGCGCTGGATGTCCGGCCTGCGCAGGTCGAGGTAGCGGTATTTGAGGCGCGTCGCCTCGTTGACGTTCAGCCCCTCCTCGATGTATATCGGGGGAGTCTCGGCCGTGTTTATGACGGACAGCGAGGTCGCGGCGATCTCGTACTCGCCCGTCGCCATCTTGGGGTTGACCGCCGCGTCCGCCCTGCGCCGGACGGCGCCGCTGACCGACACGACGTATTCGCCGCGCAGCTGCTCCGCCGCCGCGAACGCCTCGCCGCCCGAAGCGTCGCTGAACACGGCCTGCACGATGCCGCTGCGATCCCTTATGTCCGCGAATATCAGGCCGCCCAGATTCCTGCTCTTTTGAACCCAGCCGACGACGGTGACGGCGCTCCCCAGCGCCTGCGCGCCGATGCTTCCGCAGTAGTGCGTGCGCTTTTGCCACGCGAGCGGGGAGCCGCCGGCCGATGCTGGCGCTGCCGATGCTGGGGCTGGGGCTGCTGTTGGCGCTGCCGATGCCATAGGCGCATTTGCCGTCGCCGCCGCCATTGCCCCCGCCGATTCTATCGGCGCCGTTGCGGCCGCAGCGGCCGTTGCGGCGCCGGTCTTTTCATTTGCCGAATTATCGCCCATAATCATTCGTCCTTGTTTTCCTGTTGCCTTGTTTTCTATTTTTATTCCAACTTCCGCTCGCTTACGTCCGCTTTCATTCGCTTTCGTTCGCTTACGTCCGCTTTCGTTCGCTTGCGTCCGCTTCCGCTTCTGCGGCCAGGCGCTCGACGGCCTCGCAGAAATCGGCCAGCGGCGCGCCGATCGCCTCCCCTGTCGCCATGTTGCGCAGGGACGCCGAGCCGCTGTCCAGCTCGCTGTCGCCGATCACGGCGCTGTAGGCCGCGCCCTGCCTGTTCGCGTGCTTCATGCCGGCCTTGACGCTCCTGCCCAGCATGTCCATGTCTACATTATACCCTTTTGAACGGAGTTTGTACACAAGCGGCCGCAGCATGTTGCGCGCGCGCTCCCCGGACGCGACGATGTACAGGAGCGTTCCGGGCGGCGCGGGAATCTCCGCCCCGGCGCTCTCCATCTCCATGAGCAGCCTCTCTATGCCCATGGAAAACCCGACGGCCGGCGTGTCCGGGCCGCCGCACAGCCCTACAAGGCCGTCGTAGCGCCCGCCGGCGCATATCGTGCCCTGCGCGCCGACGTTCCCCGACACAAACTCGAACACGGTTCGGTTGTAGTAGTCCAGGCCGCGCACGATGCCCTTGTCCACGGCGTATTGCAGGCCCAGCGAGTCCAGCGCGGCCGTCAGCCCCTCAAAGTGCTCGCGGCAGTCGCCGCACAGGTGATCGAGTGGCATGGGCGCGCCGCCCATGGCCTCGCGGCAGCGCTCCTCCTTGCAGTCCAATATGCGGAGCGGGTTCCGCTCCAGCCTGTCCTGGCAGTCCCTGCACATGCCCGCGATCCGCGGGCGCAGGTGCTCCTTGAGCAGCCTGCCGTACTCCTGCCTGCACGCGGGGCAGCCGATGCTGTTGACGCGCAGATCGGTCTTGCGCAGGCCAAGCCTGTCGAACAGCAGCTGCGCCATGGATATGACGTCCGCGTCGCAGTCCGGCCGCGCCGCGCCGAACACCTCCGCGCCGAACTGGTTGAACTCCCTGTAGCGGCCCTTCTGGACGTTCTCGTAGCGATAGGCCGTCAGTATGTAGTACGCCCTGACGGGCATCGGCAGGGAGGACATGCCGTTCTCGATGAAGCTGCGCACGACGCCGGCGGTGCCCTCCGGGCGCAGCGTGAGGCTGCGGCCCCCCTTGTCGTCAAACGTGTACATCTCCTTCTGCACGATGTCCGTCGTGTCGCCGACGCTCCTTTTGAACACCTCCGTGTGCTCGAAGACGGGCACGCGGATCTCGCGGTAGTTGAATATGCCGCACACCTCGCGCATGATCCGCTCGACGTGGTTCCACTTGTGCGATTCGGACGGCAGTATGTCGTTCGTGCCCTTTGGCCTTTGGTTCAGCCTGCGCGGCTCGGACGGCGGCATGCCGTTCGCGCCATTGGAATTTTGGTTCTGCATGGTTCCTCCGCGCGGGCGGCCGCGCCCCGGCTGCTCCGCGGCCGCGCCTCGCTTGCGCCCCGGCCGTGGAGCGGTTGCGCTCCAGCTTGCGCTCCGGCTGTGTTCCGGCATGTTCCGGCTACGTCCGTCCGGATGTGCCCAGCATGTTCCGTATGCGCCCGGATGTTCCGGCATGTTCCGGATGCGTCCGGATGCGTTCCGGCCGCGCTCAAGCCCGCCCCCCAAGTTTTTGTTATAGTATAGCACAGGTTGCCGGAAACAGACAACAGGCGGCGGGCGGCAAATTCCGCCGCTCCGGCTCCGCTCCGGCCCCTGCTCCGGGCGTCCGTTTCGAGCTTCCGCTCCGGCCCCTGCTCCGGACGTCCGCGCCGAGCTTCCGTTCCGGCTCCCCGCTCCGGGCGGCCGCTCCGAGCTTCCGCTCCGGCCCCTGCTCCGGGCACCCAAGCGCGTTCCGGCGCGATCGCCCGACTTTTATACCGACGAGCATTTGAATTTTCCATTAACGCGTAACGCGAGTCAGTAATACTCGTTTCCTCTGTCCGACCGCAGATTGCGGTCGGAATTTCCAATCGAACCTCAATCGAACACGAGTATATTCTTGCCGGCGATGAAAACGGCATTGCCGAATCGAAAAAAATAACATATAGTATTAGTGGCATTAGTGGCAGTGCAAGCAATGGGAAAGCATGGCGCCGCGCGGCGCGGCATGGAGGTTTTGCTGCAGGAAATGCAGAGGGATGGCGTGTCTAAAAACTGCAAAAAAGAAGATCTGCGCATAGTCAAGACGCAGAAAGCCATAACGGACGCCATGTCCAGCCTGCTCGAGCGCAGGGCGTTCGGCAAGATAACCGTTTATGACATCTGCAACGAGGCCATGGTCAGCAGGGCCGCGTTTTATTTTCATTTC
>JAISFK010000210.1 GCA_031263625.1 Clostridiales bacterium | reverse complement strand
TTGGCAGAAATAAAGAACGCCAAAAATGATTGACATTTTAACGCTTTGATAATAATATTGACTACAATATTACTGACTACAATATTATAGAAAAGGGATGGGCATGTTTATGCGGGTTGCAACGCCATTTGAACGAAACAGCGGGAACCAGGCGCGGCCGCGCCGAAGGGGCGCGGTTTGGGCCGTCGCGCTGGCGCTCGCCGTGATCGCCGCGACGGCGCTGGCGTCCGGATGCGCCGGGGCGCAGGACGGGGCGCAGGGATCTGCCGCCAGCACGGCGAGCGCGGCCGGCGCCGAAACCGGCGCGACGACGACCGAAGCTGGGGCCGGGACGGCGGCCGAAGCCGAAGCGGCGCCCGCCGGGCAGGAGGGCGGCCAGCCTGCGGCCGAGAAGGTGTTCCGCATGTCGAGAAGCTGGGAGGACGCCGCGTCCTGGGATCCGGCGGCGCTGTCCGGCAACGACACGATAGCACTCCTGCCGCAGATATTTGAAACGCTGCTGCACTTGGACATCGACGGCGGCTCGTCGCCCATGCTGGCGGAGTCGTGGGAGGCCGCGGATGACGGCCTGAGCTACACGTTCCACCTGCGCAAGGGCGTCCAGTTCCACAAGGGCTACGGCGAGATGACGTCCGAGGACGTCAAGTTCAGCTTCGAGCGCCATCGCGATCCCGATGTCGCGTCCATACACGTCGAGACGCTGAACCTCGCGAACATCGCCGCCATCGAGACGCCGGATCCGCTCACCGCCGTGTTCAGGCTCAGCAACCCCGACGTGGACTTCATCACGCGCGTGTCGATGTCCGAGGCCACGATAGTGAGCAAGGCGGCGTTCGACGCGATGGGCCTCGACGGCTTCGCGAGCGAGCCCATCGGCACGGGCCCGTTCCAGTACGACGGCGGCGTGATCGGGGGCAGGACGGAGGCCGTGAAGTTCCCTGAGTTCTGGGGCGGGGAGCCCAAGATCGACCGCGTCGTGAACACGGTCATTACGGACACGAACACGAATTACGCCGCCTTCGAGAACGGCGAGCTGGACATGATCTACGTGTACTACATGGACAAGGTGAACGAGTACGCGGAGAAGGGCTACCAGGACTTCTACCTGCCGACGAACCAGCTCCTGTACATCGGCGTCAACGTCCAGATCGAGCCGTGGAACAACGCGGGCGCGCGCGAGGCGCTTTTCAAGGCGATAGACCCGCAGTACTACATAGACCAGATCTTCTACGGCAACGAGACGTACCCCGGCGGCGTCATCCCTCCGAAGTGCAAGTACGCGCTCAAGGACTACCTGAAAGCCGACTACGATCCGGAGGGCGCGAAGCGGCTTCTGGCGGAGGCCGGCTTCTCGAGCGGCGTCAAGACGACGCTGTGGACCGTCAACGACGACATCAGCCCGCCGCCCGCGCTGATCGCGCAGCAGCAGCTGCTCGCGGCCGGCATCGACGTCGAGCTTCAGATGGTGGACTTCGGCGTGTTCATAGACCGCGTGCGCGCGGGGACCGCGGACATGTGGCTGCTCTACAACAGCACGCCGCCCATCGCGGACGACACGATCGTCCGCTACACGAGCGCGAAGTATCCGGGCTCCAACTGGTCGGGCATCATGGACGCGGGCTACGACGAGCTCGTCGAGAAGGGCCTGGCGGCGAAGAGCGAGGCCGAGAAGACCAAGTATTTCGAGGACGCCCAGAAAGTGCTCATGGATCTCAACGCGATATACCCGGTCACGACATACGGCTACGACTCCGTGGTCAGCCCGAACGTGACGGGCATAGAGCTGTGGGGGGACAACTGCCTGCGGCTCAGGAACGCGGACATGCAATGATCAAGTACATCGCCCAGCGCCTGCTCATGTCGGCTGTGACTATCGTCGGGGTGTTCGTCGCCGTGTTCTTCGTGATCCGGCTCATACCCGGCGATCCCGCCCTGTCCATGCTGGGCGCGGACGCCACGGACGCGCAGATCGCCGTGTACAGGGAAAAATTCGGGCTCAACGAGCCGCTGCCCGTGCAGTTCGGGCTGGCGCTGAAAGGCTTCGTTTCGGGCGATCTCGGCGACTCGATATCGCTCAGGGAGCCGGTGGCGCGGGCGGTCGCGTCGCGCCTGCCGTACACCGCAGAGCTGTCGCTGCTGGGCATAGCGATCGGGCTGTCGATAGCCGTCGCGCTGGGGATCGCCGCGGCCACGCGCCGGGGCAAGTGGCTCGACGTCGCGCTGATCTCGCTGTCCACGCTGGGCATGTCGATGCCGACGTTTTTTGTGGGCATATGGGTGCTCATGATATTCGCCAGGGGCCTGGGCGTCATACCCGTCATCGGCAACGTCGCCGGGGTGCCGCACTGGAAGTCGCTGCTCGGGCCGCTGCTGACGATGGTGCTCGGCGAGACGTCGATGATGATGCGCACGACGCGCTCGGCGATGCTCGAAATATTCGACGAGGACTTTATCAGGACGGCCAGGGCGAAGGGGCTGGGCGAGCGCGCGATACTGTACAGGCACGCGCTGGGCAACGCGCTGATACCGATAGTCACGATAGCGGGCTACAACCTCGCGACGGCGTTTGGCGGCGCCATCGTGCTCGAGTCGGTGTTCACGAGGAACGGGATAGGCAAGCTGCTGATCGACGCCATCAACGCGAGGGACTACCCGCTCGTGCAGGGGACGACGATTGTGATAGCGTCGCTGATGATTTTGGTAAATATTATGACGGATGTGGCGTATGGCTTTGTGGACCCGCGCATCCGCGTCGCCGGGGACGCCGGTTAGCGCGGGCGCGCCAGATGCGAATATAGCGGCGGGGGCCGGGGCGGGAGCTGTGGCTCGTGCGGGCGGCGCGGCAGGCGGTTGCGCCAGTGCCGCCGGGACGGGCGGCGCCCGAATGGCCAGCCAGGCGGGAGCTGGAGTTGCAGCAGGCGCAAGTGCTAAGGCCGGAGCGGGCGCACTGGCTGGCGCCGGGGCCTCAGCGGGCGCCAGTGCCGGGGCCGCAACAGGCGCAAGCGCTAAGGCCGGAGCGGGTGCTGGGGCCGGGGCGGGCGCGACTGCGCTCCTGCGCGCCGAGCGCCTGACGAAGACATACGCGGCGAGCAGCAGGCGCGGGTTCGGCTCGGCGAGGCTGACCGCCGTCAACGAGGTGAGCTTCGAGGTCGCGCGCGGCGAGACGTTCGGGCTTGTCGGAGAGAGCGGCTGCGGCAAGAGCACGCTCGCGATGCTCGCCCTGCGCCTGATCGAGCCGACGTCCGGCGCCCTGAGCTACGAGGGCAGGGACATGCTCAAAATGGGCTTCCGCGAGCTGCGCGAGATCCGCAGGGACATGCAGGTCGTGTTTCAGGACCCATACGACTCCATGAACCCCCGCCTCACGCTCGAGGAAGTCGTGGCGGAGCCGCTGCGCGTGCACGGCCGGGGCGGCACGAAGCGCTCGCGGCGCGAGCGGGTGGAAAAGCTGTTCGCGGACGTGGGCCTGCCCGCGCACCTCATGGGCCGCTACCCGCACCAGCTCTCAGGCGGGCAGAGGCAGCGGCTGTGCATCGCGCGGGCCATAGCGCTCTCGCCCAGGCTCGTCGTCTGCGACGAGGCCGTGTCCGCGCTGGACGTTTCCATCCAGGCGCAGATACTGAACCTGCTGCTCGATCTGAAGGACGAGTTCGGGCTGACGTACATGTTCATATCCCACAACCTGGCCGTGGTCAAGTTCATGTCTGACCGCATAGGCGTCATGTATTTCGGGCGCATAGTGGAGCTTGCGGCCAAGGCCGAGCTGTTCGGGAACGTGCTGCACCCGTACACGCTCATGCTGCTGTCGGCCATGCCGAGCCCCGTCCCCGGCGACTCGCGGGGCGCGGAGAGGCGCGCGGCGATAACGGGCGGCGTCCCGAGCCTTTTCAGCCCGCCGGCGGGCTGCGTGTTCCACCCGCGCTGCCGGTTCCGGGAGGGCGTGTGCGAGCGCGAGGAGCCGCCTTTGCGCGACATGGGGGGCGGCCACTGCGTCGCCTGCCACTTTGCGGGGGAGCACGGCCTGCCCCGCCTGGCGGAGCAGTTTGCCGTATAGTTGCCGTCTGATTGGCGTATGGCGGCCGTCTGATCGGCCGGCGCCTGATTGGCGCCGGATAGGCGTTTAACCGCCGTATGATAGGCGTTTGATTGCCATATAAAGGGAGGTGCGCGCGCGATGGGCGCTGTGCTGCGAAACAAGCATATAGCGGCGGGAGGGGCGATCATAGCGCTGATGATCGCCATGGCCGCGTTCGCGCCGCTGCTGACGCCGTATGGCTTCGGCGAGCTGGACTTCGCCGTGAAGAACCAGCCGCCGAGCGCGCAGCACATAATGGGCACGGACCCCTACGGGCGCGACGTGTGGTGCCGGATCGCGTATGGCGCGAGGGTTTCGCTCACGGTGTCGCTCGTGGCGGTGGCCATCGCCATCTCGTGCGGCAGCCTGCTGGGCGTCGCGTCCGGCTACATGCGGGGGCGGCTGGATTTCGCGCTGGGCCGGATCATAGACGTCATGATGGCGTTCCCCGCGATACTGCTGTCGCTGATAATTGGGGTCGTGCTGGGGGCGTCCGTCCGGAACATGTGCTTTTCGATCGGGATCCCGCTGATACCCATATTTTACAGGGTCGCGCGCGGCGCCACGCTCAACGTGGGCGGCCGGACGTATGTGACGGCCTCGCGCTCCATCGGCTCCGGGCGGCTCCGCACGATGGCGTGGCACGTGCTGCCGAACGTGCTGCCGCAGATCTTCGTCGTGCTGTCGGTCGGCATGGGCGGCTCAATCCTCGCGGAGGCGTCCTTGGGCTTCCTGGGGCTGGGCATACCGCAGCCGACGCCCTCGTGGGGGCTGATCGTCAACGAGGGCAAGGCGCACATATTCGCGGCGCCGTGGACGACGGCGTTTTCCGGCGGGTTCATCGCGCTGACGGTGCTCGGATTCAACCTGCTGGGCGACGGCCTGCGGGACTTTCTGGACCCGAAGCTGAAAGGCGCGGGCGGCTGAAAATATCGCCCCGCCGGAACGATGGCCGGGGCGCGAGCGGAGGGCGGCATTTGGGCGAACGGGATTTGCGGCGGGCGGGCGAAGGCGCCAGGGATGCCGGGGGCGGTAGCGCCGGCAGCGGGGGCGGCGAGGCTCGCGGCGCGAAGGGCGCGCGGGAAATCGGCGGCTTGGGGCGCGGCGCCGGGCGCGCGGCTGATGGCGCTACTGGCGTTGCCGCTGGTGTTGCTGGCGTTGCCGCTGGCGCTGGCGCTGCGGATGGGGCCGGGGGCGGCGAGGCGCCGCTGCTGGACATACGGGATCTGCGCGTGCGCTTCGCGGCGAGCGGCGGGGCGCGCGGCAAGGGCGGCGCCAAAGGCGGCGAGGCTAGGGGCGGCGGCGGGTTCGTGCGCGCCGTGAACGGGGTCTGCCTGTCGCTGAAAGCGGGGGAGGCGCTTGGCGTGGTAGGGGAGAGCGGCTGCGGCAAGAGCGTCACGTTCTCCAGCGTCATGCGCCTGCTCAAGTCGCCGCCGGCCATCGTCGAGGGCGAGATCATGTTCGACGGCGCGGACATCCTGAAGCTGGGCGCGCGGGCCATGCAGCGCATACGCGGGAAGGACATCACGATGATCTTCCAGGAGCCCATGACGAGCCTGAACCCCGTGATGAAGATAGGGCCGCAGGTCATGGAGACGCTCGTCCTGCACGAGCGCCTGACGCCCGCCGAGGCCGAGGCGAAGACGCTCGAGTACTTCCGGCTCGTGGAGATCCCGGACGCCGAGCGCCGGCTGTGGAGCTACCCGCACCAGCTTTCCGGCGGCCTGCGCCAGCGCGTCATGATCGCCATGGCGCTGGCCTGCAGCCCGCGCCTGCTGATCGCCGACGAGCCGACCACGGCGCTGGACGTCACGATACAGGCGCAGATACTGGATTTGCTGAAGCGCACGAAGGAGCGCGCCGGCATGGGCATCGTGATGATCACGCACGACCTCGGCGTGATCGCCGAGATCGCGCAGGCCGTGGCCGTGTTTTACGCGGGCTGCGTCGTCGAGTACGCCGAAACGGGGGAGCTGTTCAGGAACCCGCTCCACCCCTACACCGCCGGGCTGCTGGCCTGCATACCCACCATGCGGACCGAGGCCGCGCGGCTCAGCGCCATTGACGGCAGCATACCGGATCCGACGTCGCTGCCGGAGGGCTGCCCGTTCCACCCGCGCTGCCGGAGGGCCGAGGCCGTCTGCCGCGAGCTCGTGCCGCCTAGGCGGGACTGCGGCGGCGGGCACAGCGTGATGTGCCACTTCGCGCCGGCCTGACGCGGCGGGCGAGGCCGGCCAGCCCGCGCGAGGGCCGGGCGCAAAATAAAACGGGAACGGACGGTGCTAAAACCATGGACAAGTTGCGAGCGGGGGCGCCCGCCGGGCGGGGCGCCGCAGAGAAGCCAGCCGCAGAGAAGCGGGCCGTTGCAGAGGGCCAGGTCGCGAAGAAGCTGGCCGCAGGGAATCCGGCTGCAGTGAGCCAGGCCGCGGAGAATCGGGGCGCCGCAGGGGGCCAGCCATCGGACGGCCGGGCCGCCATGACGGTCTGCGGCCCGGTCGCGCCGGGCGAGATAGGGCTGGCGTCCATGAGCGAGCATGTCATGTACGACGGCGGCTTTTTGCGCGAGCGGCTGCTGGGCCGGCTGCGGCCGCACAGCCTGCCCATATCGGAGGGCGACAAGCTCTGCCTCGAAAACGTCGGCATCCTCCAGAAAAACTGCGTGCTCGCATGGGACGCGCTCAGGCAGGACGACGAGGCCGCCATGCAAAAGGAGGCCATGCTGTTCGGCCGGCTGGGCGGCGGCGCGATACTCGATCTGAGCGTCTGCGGCACGAGGCTAGGCGCGGCGGCGCTCAGGCGCATATCGGAGGCGACGGGCGTCCGCATAGTGGCGTCGTCCGGCTTCGAGGCCGCCGACGCGCGGCCCGCGGAGTTTTCCGAGGCGAGCGCCGGGAGCGCGGGCGTCGGCGCCTATCTTGCGCACATCCGCAGGGAGATAGGCGAGGGCATAGACGGCACCGGCGTCAGGGCGGGGCATGTCTACGCCGGCCTGCTGGATTTCGGCCCGGCGGAGGAATGCGCCCTGCGCGCCGCGGCCAGGGCCTGCGGGGAGAGCGGGCTGTCGATGACAGTGAAGCTGTGGCGCGGGGCGGGCTGCGCGGGGCGGGCGATGAAAATCCTCGCGGAGGAGGGCGCGGACCTCGCGCGGGTGATATTCGCGAACGTCCCGCTGACGACCACGCCGGGCTTCGCGGACGCGCTCCGCGATCCGACGCTCTACAGGCCGGACACGGAGAGCGCCAAGGCCATCCTCGCGCGCGGCTGCTCGATATCATACGAGTTCTCCAACATGATGGGGCTTGAGCTGGCGGACGTGTACAACGCCGGGGACTGGGCCCCGATCAGCGCCCTGGTCGCGCTGATTCGGGAGGGCTACGCGGCGCAGATCGTCGTCGGGACGGGCTGCGCCGGCAAGATCGCGCTGCACCAGTCGGGCGGCGAGGGCTTTTGCCGGCTGTTCTACAGGGGCATTCCGGTCCTGCGCGACGCGGCGGGCGTGTCGGACTACGCGCTGAGGCTGATCATGCGGCGCAACCCGGCGACGCTGCTGTCGGCGCGATGACGGCGGCAGCCGCCGGCGCCTGTTGCCATCTGGCGCCTGCCGCTGCCTGTTGCCGCTTGCCAGCGCTCGCGCCTGCATCGGCGCCCGCTGCAACCTGGCGCGCGAGCGCCGCGCTTTGCTTCAAAAACTGAAAGGGTATGGTCGCAATCATGCAAAACGAAACCGGCAGGGCGGGCAAGACAGTAATGACGGCGCTGGGGCCGATCGCCCCGGAGGAGCTGGGCTTCACGAGCATGCACGAGCACGTCATGTTTCAGGGGGCCGTGCTCGCGAGGCGCATGCGCGAGATGATCCCGGCCGGGCACGGCCTGCCCATAGACGCGGACGACAAGGTCAGCCTTGAGAACGTCGGGCTTTTGCTGAACAACTCCATCATGGCCTGGGACGCGCTCGTGCAGGACGACGAGGACGTCATGGCGGGGGAGGTGCAGGACTTCAAGGACGCCGGCGGCGGCGCCATCGTCGAGGTCAGCGTGCCGGGCATACAGCTCGCGACGGCGCCCATGCGCAATATTTCAAGGCGCACGGGGGTTCATATAGTCGTGTCCACGGGCTTCTACACGTGGGATTCGTGGCCGGAGGAATTTCGCGGGCTCGGCGTCCGCGAGTACAAGCGCCATATGGAGGGCGAGATCAGGCATGGCGTCCAAGGCACGGACATCAGGCCGGGCAGCCTGAAGATCGCGCTCGAGGATCTGAACGAGATGGAGGAAAACGCCCTGCGCGCGGCCGCGCAGCTCTGCGGCGAGACGGGGCTGCCGCTGACCATTCACCCTTGCCTGAAGCCGGGCGCCGACCAGATTCAGGTGATCAGGATCCTGCGGGAGGAGGGCGTGGACCTCGGCCGCGTCGTGTTCGCGCACACGCCCGTGGTGTCGCGGCCGGGGCTGTTCCGCGACCTGATCGACAACCCCGGCCTCGTGAAAGTGACGACCGAGCTCGCCCTGCGGATCATGGACGAGGGGGCGAACTGCTCCATCGAGTTTGAGAACCCGCTCGGCTTCGAGATGATGGGGCGGTACAATCTGGGCGATCTGTGGAAGACGTCCGGCATATGCAAGATCATCGAGGCGGGCTACAGCGGCCAGCTGGTGCTCGGCAACGACTGCTGCGGCAGGACGATGCTGCGGCGCGGGGGCGCCCTGGGCTATCTGCGGCTCATGGGCTATGGGCTGACGACCCTGCGCGACGTGGCGGGCGTGCCGGAGAGTGCCATACGCAGGATCACGGTCGAAAACCCGGCGCGGATTCTGGCGCATTGAGCGCGCGCCGGCAGGCGCCTGCGCCTGCGCCCGCTCCGCTCAAAGCCGCCGCTCGGCGGGAAGCGGGAAGCGGGGCTGGGGGCTGGAACGAGGGCGCGGGCAGGAGCGGATGCGGGGGCCGGAACAGGGGCGCTGGCGGGCGCTGGCGCGAGGGCGGGCGCGGCCTATGATTGTCATCGGGGACAGGATAAACGGCTCGCTTGAAAATGTGCGCCGCGCCATCGGCTCGCGCGACGCGGGCGCCATAGCGCGGCTCGCGGCGAAGCAGGCGGAGGCGGGCGCCGCGTACATGGACATCAACGCGGGCATGTTCGGCGAGCGCGAGGCGGAGCAGCTGGAGTGGCTCGCCGCGTGCGCGCAGAGCGGCGCGCCGCTGCCGCTGTCTCTGGACTCCCCGCACCCCGCCGCGCTCAGGCGGGCGCTCGCGGCGAACAGGAACGGCAAGCCCATCGTCAATTCCATAACAGGGGAAAAGAAGCGATTCGACGGCGTCCTGCCGCTCGTCCGTGAATACGGCGCGTCCGTCATAGCGCTGTGCATGGACGGCGCGTCCGCGCCGCGCGATGCCGGCGGGCGCGTGGAGGCCGCTGAGAGGATTTTGGAAAAACTTGTAGGCGCGGGCGTCGCGTTAGCCGATATATATATTGATCCCTTGATCATGCCGATCGCGGCGGGCGCGCGCCATGCCGAGGCCGCGCTTGAAACTGTGCGGGGCATAAGGCTGTTGCACCCGGACATCCGCATAACATGCGGCCTGAGCAACATATCGCACGGGCTGCCCGCCCGGAGGCTCGTGAACCGCGTCTTTTTGGCCGCGGCGATGGCCGCCGGCCTGGACAGCGCGATAATGGACCCGCTTGACGGCGAGCTCATGGCCAGCGCCTGCGCGGCGGAGGCGATGCTGGGGCGCGGCGCGGGCCGCGAGGCGCTCGAGGCGTTCGTCGGCCGGTACGGCGGCGGAGGATCGGAATAACATGGATGGGCGGCGCGCCGCCGCGCTACTGGCTGATGAGAATACCTGAATGGCTGTCCGTAAGCTCAAATACCGTGTTCTGCATATTCGCCGCCTGGCTCGTGGAAACGGTCATAGGCCGGCCGAGCTTTGTGCCGGGGGCCGCCCGGCTGCTCGGGTATCCGGCGCGCTTTTTCGGGCGGCTGTTTTCGGCGGTTGCCGAAAGGCTTTCCGCGAAAAAGCCCGACAAGGCCGAGCCATACGCCGGGGCGGCGGGCGGCGTCATGTGCGCCTATGTCGTCATGCTCGTGTTCGCAGTGTCGGCGGTGCTGCTCAACATGGCGTCCGACATGGGCGTCGCGCCGCATTCCGCGCTCAGCATACTGTGCCTGTACTCGGCGCTGTCCGCCCGGAGCCTGGCTGACGGCGCGTGGCGCGAGCGCGACAGGCTGAGGCGCCGCGCTGGCGCTGCGGCAAGGGCGGGGGCGGCGTCGGGCGCCGGCGGGCCGCCGGCCGCAGGGCAGGCTGCGGGCGCGGGCCCGAAAGCGGGCGGCGGCGCGGGCATGGGCGCGAACGGGGGCATGGGCGCCGGCGCGAACGCAGACGCCCATGCCGACGCGGACGCCGACGCCGACGCGGCCGGGGGGCCGGGCGCCGAGCGCGAAATACGGCTCGCGATTGAACGCGTGGCGCGGGACGCCGTGCAGGCTTTCGCCGCCCCGCTGACATACATGGCCGTGGGCGCCATCGTCGGAATGCCGGCGCCGTTCGCGCTGGCCTATGCCGCCATTTGCGCCCTGCACGGGGCCTGCGGCGCCGCCGCCGGGCAGCCGGACGGCGCGCCTGGGCGCTTTGGCCGGGCGGCCGCCGCGCTGCGCCACGCCGCGGACTACGTGCCCGCGCGCCTGCTCTGCGCCGTGCTGCCGATAGCCGCCTTGGCGAGCGGCAGGGGAGCGGGGGGCTTCAGGCGCTGCGCCGCGATCGCGAGGCGCGACGGCGGAAATTCGTTCGATCCGAACAGCGCGCTGATCCTCGCGGCATACGCGGGCGCGCTGAATCTGAGGCTCGGAGGCGGCCTGGACGGCGCGGATGGCAGAGACGGCGGCGGCGACGACGGCGACGGCCGAGGCGGCGGTTTCGGTCGCGGGAGCGCCGGCCGAGGCATGGGCGGCACTTTCAGCCGCGAAAGCGCGGCGCGCGCGACGGGCGGCGACTATCCAGAAACAGCGGAAGCGCCGGAATTTGCGGTCGGCGACGACAACAGGCGCCCAGAGGCCGCGGACATAGCCTGCGCCGCCAGAATGACGGTCGCGGCTTCCGCATGCGTCTTCGGCCTGTACCTGGCCGCCATGCTGCTCCTGCTATACTGACGAGCATTTGAATTTTCCATAAACGCGAGTCAGTAATACTCGTTTCCTCTGCCCGACCGCAAATTGATCGAAAATTGCGGTCGGAATTTCCAATCGAACACGAGTATGTCGGGCCGCTGAAAAAAAGCCGGCCGGCCACTTTGAGCGGCTCACTTGAGCAGCTCGGCCAGCGACAAGCGTGTTTTCGCAGCCGCGCTCGCCGTTCCAGACTTTGAGCGGCTCACTTGAGCAGCTCGACCAGCGACAGCGTGATGTCGTCCATCTGCTCGGACTTGTCCGTTATGTCCGCGTATGAGTAGGCCGATTTGAGGATATAGTCGAGCGAGGCCATGTGGTTGCAGTCGGGGCAGCGCTGCAGCGCGAGGTTGACGTTGGCCTGGCCGAACATGTCCTTGTTGCCGTTTTTTATCTCCGAAAGCCCGTCCGTGTACAGGAACAGCACGTCCCCGGCGCTCACCGGCACGCTCCGCTCCGTGTACTCGACCTCGTCCATCCAGTTGCTGATGGGCAGGCCGGGCATTTTGAGATACGCCTGGCTGTCCTTGTTTTGCCGGTTGTACAGGATGGGAGTCGCGTTGTGGCCGGCGTTCGAGTAGGTGAGGACGCCGTTTTTCAGATCGTAGATGGCGTAGAAGACCGTTATGTACGCCTCCGACTCAAAATAGTTCTTGTTGTACTCCCAGTAAAGCGTGTTCAGCGCCTCCGCCGGCGAGGTCATGCGCTTGCTGATCGTGGAGCGCAGAAATACGGTGAGTATGGCCGCGGACACGCCGTGCCCCGACACGTCGGCGATGTAGACGCCCAGATGGTCCGAGCCGATGTTGTAGATGTCCACAAAGTCGCCGCCCAGCATGGTGCATGGCTCGTACAGGTAGCTGAACTCGATGCCCGGATTGGGGGACGCGCTCGGCAGCAGCTTGCGCTGCAGCATCTTCGCCATGTCCAGATCGCTTTCAAACTTGCCGTTCTGCTCCGTGATGGTCTTTTGAAAATTTTTCAGGCGCGTGACGTCGCGAAAGACTTCGACGATAAACTCCGTCTCGCCCGCGGCGCCCGCCTGCGGGGAGCTGATCACCTCAAGCACGCGGCTTCCGGCCTTGATCTCCTGATAGAACTCCTGACCGCCCGCGCCGGCCAGGCCGGGGGCGCCGCCGCTCTGCCCGGCAGCCGCGCGCAAATGCGCCTGCCTGAGCGCCTCATGAAACTCGGCGTCGCACGCGTTGTGCTGCAGGTAGCGCTTCATCGCCTTGTTCATGTAGACTGTCGAACCCGACATGTCAATGACTCTGACCCAGTCCATCATGCTGTCGAGAGCTTTTTGTAGAAACCGGGTATTCTGCAATTTATTGCGAGATACCGCATCTTTGTAATATAAGTCCATTCAAACCCGCCATTTCAATGTGATACTTACGCGCTTTTGCACACTTGATGTAATGTACTTGGCCTGCCGGCCGCATAACCGCTTTAAAACGCCTGCCCTGCCCGCGCGCGCATGGAGCCGCGCGAGCAACCAAGTAGTCTCCAGAAGACGGCGCCGAGCATCCCCTGCGAATTATAGATGTCCGATACAGATATCCAAATCCTTTGCCCGCTAACTAATATCATATATTAAACAACAAATGTCAATATTGTTTAATAAATGAACGATTTCGTTCGCACGTATCTTTAGTCGCTATTTCTACCCTCCCTCGCTCTTGTAATGCGATAAATATCCGGCAGTAATTTATCACGCCACTTATAGTAGCATAAAGTGGCAATAATATCAAGCATTTTGAATGAGGGGCCAACATTTCGGCAATGCCGCACAAACCGCGAAAACCGCGCCAGCCGCCGCGCAGAGGGCCGCGCGGGCGTTTTGGCGCCGGCGGCGAGGGCGGCCGGCCAGACCCGGCGCCGCCAGCCGCGCCCTGGCTGCCGCTCGTTTTTTTCGCAATTCCGGGCCTGTCACGGAATCCGGCCGTCAGTTGCCAGCCGCCAGTTGTCAGTCGCCGGCCGTCAACCACCAACTGCCGGCCGTCAACCACCAACTGCCGGCCGCCAGCAGCCACTTGCCAACCGTCAGCCGTCAGCCGCCAACCGTCAGCCGTCAACCGTCGGCCGTCAGTTGCCAGCCGCCAGTTGCCGGCCCATCGGGCGGTCAGCCCCTCAGCGACTTGGGCAGCAGCCGGAACAGGCGCTCGGCCGCGACGCCTATCGCCGCGCCCGCCGCGATGCCGGAGATCATCAGGACGGGCAGGTAGTATATGACCGCGAAGTCCCGCATGAGCGCCATGGCGACGAGTATCTGCGCCGCGTTGTGCGTTATGGCCCCGGCGACGCTGACGCCGACGGCGCCGAATATCTCCATGCGCCTGCTGAGCAGCAGCCACATGACAAGGCAGCTGAGCAGGCCGCCCGCCAGGCTGTACAGCAGGGCCATGATCGTGCCGGAGTACGCCGCCGCCAGGGCGCAGCGCAAAACTGTGACGACGGCGGCGAACGAGAGGCGCTTGTATGTCTTTAGCACCATCAGCGTGACGATGTTCGCCAGGCCGATTTTTATGCCCGGTATCGGAACGAACGAGGGGAAGAACGACTCTACGACAGACAAAATCATAGCGGCGGCCGTCATAATTGAGAGAAACGCTATGTACTTTGTCTTGATCATCCCTTCCTGGCCGCAGCCCCGCCCTTCTTGGCGCCGGCCTCGGCCTTGCCCGTCTTTGTTTTGGCAGCGGCCGCGCCTTTCTTGGCCCCGGCTCCGGCTTTGGCCGTGGCTCCGGCCTTGGCGGGCGCCCGCTTTCCGCCAGCGCTTGCGGCGCTCGCGGCGCCCGTGCCCGCGGCGCCTTTAGCGCCCGTGCCTGCGGCCTCGCCAGGGCCGCCTGTGCCGCTGAACTTGTTCAGGCGCTTTGTCTTTTTGTTCAGGGCGTAGAGCCACTGCGCGCGGATGGACTCCAGCTGCCCCTCTTTCACCCGGTACGACCAGTTGCCGGGCGACACGGTGCCGGGAAAGTTCATGCGGCTTTCCGAGCCCTGGTGCAGCAGATCCTGCACCGGCACGATGGCGAGCCTGGCCTGCGACTGGAACAGGGCCTCGATCCACGCCTCGCATATCCGCTCGTCGCTGGGCGGCGAGCCCTTCGCGGAGGCTTTCGCGGCGCCCGCCGCGCCTGATGCCCTCGTACCGCCTGCAACCCCCGCGGCCCCAGCAGCGCCCGCCGGGGGCAGGCCCAGCTCGGCAAAGGCCGCGTCGCGCGTCTCGCCGGGCGCGTCGCCGCACCACCCGACAATCGTGTTGTTGTCGTGCGTGCCCGTGTACGCGACGCAGAGCTCGTCGATGTTCTTCAGCTTGTGCGCCGCGTCGCCGCCCTTCCCGAAGCCGAACTGCATGACCCTCATGCCGGGATAGCCGGCGGAGACGAAGAAGCGCTTCACGGCGGCGTCAACGTCGCCGAGGTCCTCGGCTATGAACGACGAGTCGGAAAAGCGCGCCTTCATCTTTCGGACAATGTCCATGCCGGGGCCTTTCGCCCACGAGCCCTTTTTCGCCGTCTTGTTGGCGTATGGCACGGCCCAGTACGAATGGAACCCGCGAAAATGGTCGATCCTGACGATGTCGTAGATCTCCAGCGCGTTTTCGAGCCTCGACATCCACCAGGCGTAGCCGTCTTTTTTCATCTCGTCCCAGTCGTACAGAGGGTTGCACCACAGCTGGCCGTTTTTGTTGAAATAGTCCGGCGGCACGCCCGCGACCTGCTTGGGGATGTGCTTCGTGTTGAGCTGGAACAGGTGGTTGCACGCCCAGACGTCCGAGCTGTCGTAAGAGGCGTAGATCGGTATGTCGCCGATTATGCCGACGCCAAGATCGTTCGCGTAGCGCTTGAGCGCGGCCCACTGCGAGTACGCCGTGCACTGCACGTACTTCCAGAACATCACGTCGTTCTCGTACTCGGCGAACGCCCGCTCGACGGCGTCCTCCTTGTGGAGCCGCAGTCCGATGCCGGGCCACTCGTTCCAGCAGGCGTCGCCGAACACGTTTTTCAGCACGGCGAACAGCGCGTATGAGTCCAGCCAGGACGCGTTCTTTTGGGCGAAGGCCGCCACCTCCGCGCGCTTTTCGTCGCCAATCCTCGAGTACGCCTTCCTGAGCAGCACGAGCTTCTTCTTTTCCAGGATGGCCAGATCCGGGGCCAGCTGGCCGCCCGGCAGCATCACGTCGCCGACCTCGTCGCGCGTGAGCAGGCCCTCGCCCTCAAGGGCGGGCAGATCGATGAAGTTGGGGTTCAGCGCGAACAGGGAACGGTTCGTATATGGCGAGTTTTCCTCTGTTATGTGGTTGATCGGGAGTATCTGCCAATACGCGCAGCCCATGTCCGACAGTTGCCTGACGAACGCCCGCGCCTCGCTGCCCACCGTCCCCGTCGCGAACGGCCCCGGCAGCGACGATATGTGCATTAGCACACCGCTTGCTCTCTTAATCACTAATCCCTCCGATCTCCCGCTCCGCGCCCGAAAGCGCCGCGCGGCGCACTGTGCGCCGGCCGGCGGGAAATACCGACAAACTTTGATGAAATAAAGCAATATAATTATATTATTCAGGATATCAGATATTTGCGCTTCTTGCAAGGGTAAAATTGCCAAAATTTTCAATCCGGCATTGAAAAAACGCACCAATCCTGACTATTCATGCCCCGGCGCGCCAGCGAGCGCCCGCCGCAGCCCCACTATGGTCTTGCCACGGCGCGCCACGATCCGCTCCTGGCCCCGCCGCGGCCCTGCCAAGGCCCGCCGCGCCGCTCCCGGAGGCCCGCAATGCGCAACGCCATAGCCGCTTTGGCCGCGTGGAGTCTTTTCTTGTTTTTTCCGATATAATTATTGGTATATCAAATATTATATGGCGGCAAAATAAGACTGGAATAAGTTTGAAAGGCTTGTTGATGGACAAATTTTTCAGGGGAAAAAAAATTCTAATCATTGGCGGCACCGGCACGATTGGCACGGCCATACTTGAAAAGCTGCTGGGGTTCGACGTGCAGGCGATCCGCATATTCAGCCGCGACGAGCACAAGCAGTTCAACTTGCAGGAGGAGCACTCCGACAGGAGGCTGCGCTTTTTGCTGGGCGACGTGCGCGACTACGAGCGGGTTTGCAGGGCTTCCGAGGACATCGACGTCATATTCAACCTAGCGGCGCTGAAGCACGTGCCCGCGTGCGAGTACAACCCCTACGAAGCGGTCAAGACCAACGTGCTTGGCGCCCAGAACGTCATTCAGGCGGCGATCGCCCAGAACGTCGGCCATGTCGTGCTCAGCAGCTCCGACAAGTCGGTCAGCCCCACGAACGCGATGGGCGCGACGAAGCTCCTGGCCGAGCGCCTGATCCTGTCCGCATCGAACAGCAAGGGCCCCGCCAGGACAAAGTTCTGCGCCGTCCGCTTCGGCAACGTCATGGGATCCCGCGGCTCCGTAATCCCGCTGTTCAAGCGGCAGATTCTCAAGAGCATGGCCATCACGCTGACGAATCCCGACATGACGCGCTTCATGATGAGCAGCCCGGACGCCGCCTCGCTGACAATGGACGCGGTGCGCAACACGCGCAGCGGCGAGGTCTTCGTGCTCAAGATGCCCGTCGTGAAGATGAGCGACCTCGCGGAAGCCGTGATCGGCGAAACGTGCAGAAAATACGCGCTGGACCCAAAGGGCGTAGCGATCAGGGAGGTCGGGCTGCGGCCCGGCGAAAAGATGTACGAGGAGCTGATGACGGCCGAGGAGGCCGAGCTCGCGTTCGATCTCGGCAGCATGTACATGATTGCGCCGCAGAACCTGTACAGCGCCTATGCGTCCGGCAGCGACGCGCCGGCGCCCGCGCAGGGGAGGTCGTATTCTTCCGAAACCGAGGCGCCGCTCGCGAAAGAAAAGATCCGGGAAGCCATAGCGGCGCTGGACCTCGTGTAGCGCCGCTCTCGATTTGGCTTGCCCCCGAAGCCCGTTCCTTTTGGGCGGGCCAGAGGGGGATTTGAGCCGGCAAAGGGGGATTTTTAGCCAACAGTGGACGTGACCGCAATCATTCAGGGCCGGATGGGCTCGACGCGCCTGCCGGGAAAAATAATGAAGCCGCTTTGCGGCAAGCCGGTGCTCGCCCACCTGATCGAGCGCGTTTCGCAGGCGCGCCTCATCGACGGCATAGTCATAGCGACGACGGAGCTGCCGGAGGACGACGCCATAGCGCGGCTCGCAGAGGATTTGGGCGCGCGCTGCTATCGCGGCAGCGCGGGCGACGTGCTCGCGCGCTACTGCGGCGCCATCCGCAGGTACGGGCTGACCGGGGCCATCGTGCGGATAACGTCGGACTGCCCGCTCTACGATCCGTTCGCGGCGGACGCGGCCATACGCTTTTTTCTGATGAACGGCTACGACATCGTGACAAACGCGGGAAGCCGGCCCGAGCAGCGGACGTACCCGCGCGGGCTCGACACGGAGATCTTCCCGGCCGCCCTGCTGGAGGACGCGTGCGAGAAGGCGGCCGCGCCGCACCAGCGCGAGCACGTCACGCCGTATATTTACGAAACGTCGCAAAAAGCGTATTATTATAGAAACAAGACCGACCTGTCAAGGCACCGGTGGACGCTCGACACGCAGGAGGACTGGGAGTTCGTTTCGGCGGTATACGAAAGGCTGTACCGCGGCTCGCACGATTTTTACTGCGCCGACGTCGTCCGGCTGCTGGACGCGCACCCGGAGATCTTTGAGATCAACAGCCGAGTCGAGCAAAAGGCTTTGGCATGACAGGGCGGCTTTTGAACTGACAGGTGACAGGCTCGCGGAGCGGATTCGAGAGGGCTGGATGGGACTGGCAAGCGTCAAATTCACAGGGCTCGGCAGCATGGGCGGCGAGCTGGCGTCGGAAATACGGCATTGGCGCAACGCGCCGCATGTGGCCGCCCGCATGTTCAGCGCGGAGGCCATCGGCGAGGCCGAGCACGCGGCGTTCATCGAAAAAATCAGGTCCGATCCGAACAGGCAGCTCTACGTGTTCCATATCGGCGGCGCGCCCAAGGGCGTGCTGCAGTACGAGCTGGACCCCCGTTCCAGCCGAGTGGCGATGGGCTACTATCTGAAGGACGAGGGCGACATGTTCAGCTCGTATGGCGTGTTCGCGAAATTCCTGTTCATCGAGCGCGCTTTTTTGGTGATGGGCGCGCACAAGGTTTTCGGCGAGACGCTTGGGAGCAACGCGAAAGTGCGGGCGCTGCACGAGCGCTTCGGCTACGCGCTGGAAGGGGTGCTGAGGCAACATGTGAGAGCGCGGCCCGGCGCGGCGGGCGCGATGGGCTGCGCGGCGGGAGCGGGCGGCGCAGCAGGCGCAGGAGACGCGGCGGGCGCCGCATGGGGCATTGGCAGCGCGGTGGGCGCGGGCGATGTGGCAGGTACGGCGGGCGCAAGCGGAGCGGCGGGGGCAATAGGCGGCGCGGCGGGCGCAGACGCTGCAGAGGGCGCGGGCGCGTTCGAGGATGTGTGCCAGTACGGGCTGCTGCGCTCTGAATGGCTGTCCGGCCAGAGCAGGGAGGACATCGGCGCCGCCGTGCGGGCGTTCATTGCGCCATACAGGCTGGAGGACGTGTTTGTTGACTGAATCGGAAAAATGAACGGCCGCCAAAACGGCGGCGATGGAGGATCGCAATTTGGAAAACGCAGACGTTTGCAATCTCAATTTGGACAACGCGAATTTATACAAGCTGAACAAGCTTTTTTTTGACACGTTTCGCGCCGAGGACATTCAGGACGGCGACAGCCCCGCGACCGTCACGGGCTGGGACTCGCTGACGCATTTGCGGCTGGCCGCGGCGCTGGAGGATGTCTATGGCGTCACCGTGGACGTCGAGGATCTGTCCGCCATGCGCAGCGTCGCGAAGATCAAGGAGTTCCTGCGCGGCAAGGGCGTGGAGATATAGGGCTCGCGGCGCGGCGGCGCAAGCGCTCGGCGCGGGGGGCATGGCACGGCGCGCTGCGGCACAATGCCGCTATGGTGCCATGGCATGTGGCTGCCATGACGCTGCGGCGCGGAGTCGCCATGACGTTGCGGCACGGAGTTGCCATGACGTTGCGGCGCGGACGCATAGCGCGCTGCGGCGTTGCGGCACAATGCCGCTATGGCGCGGAGTTGCTATAACGCTGCGTCACGGAGACTATGGGCTGTGAGGAAATGCGCAGACATGAATTTTGCGGACTACATATTTGAAAAAACGCGCGAATCGGACAGCGTCGCGTATATCTGCGACGGCATCGGCCATACCTACAGGGACGCATATCGGCGCGTTTTGGGCTATGAGGCGCTGATACGCGGGCTGGGCGCCGGACAGGCGGACGCCGCTCAAACTGGCGCCACTCAGGCGGGCATTGCCCAAGCGGATGCCGCCCAGGCTGGCGTTGCCCAGATTGGTGTCGCCCAGGCGGGCGCCGCGCGGACGGGCGCTACCCAAGCGGATGCCACTCAGGCGGATGCCGCCCAGACTGGCGCGGCACAGATTGGCGCTGCCCAGGCTGGCGCCGCGCGGACGGGCGCCGCAGCTGCGGAACCGCCTGCGGACATGCGCTTTGCCGCCGTAATCTCCGACAACTCCGGCTTTTTTATCGAGGCGTATTTCGCGGCCATCAAGAGCGGGCATGTATGCGTGCCCCTCAACCCTGCGGCGTCCGTGCAGGAGATCGCCTATGTAGCGGGCGTGTGCAAGCCGGAGATCGCATTTGTCCAAAAGCGGCGCGCAAAAAAATTTGAGAGCGTCTTTTCGGGCGCGCGGGCGATCATAACCGAGGACAGCTTGGACGGCGGCCAGCCGGCGGGCGCGACGCCAGGAGCCAGCCAGCCGTCGGGCGCGGAGCCGAGGACCGGCCAGCCGGCAGGCGCGACGCCGGAAGCCGGCCAGCCGTCGGGCGCGGCGCCAGGAGCCGGCCAGCCGGCAGGTGCGATGCCAGAATCCTGCCGGCCGTCGGGCGCGGCGCCGGAGGCCGAAAGCCCGCCCGGCGCGCGCGACGACGACATAGCCGTGGTGCTGTTCACGTCAGGCTCGACGGGCAATCCCAAAGGCGTCATGCTCTCGCACGGCAATCTGCGCTGCAACACGGAATCCATAGTGGAGTACCTTGGCATCGGCCCGTCGGAGCGCGCGCTCGTGGTGCTGCCGTTCTTCTACTGCTTCGGCACGTCCGTCCTGCACACGCACCTCCGGGCGGGCGCGAGCGTGGCGCTGAACAACGAGTTCATGTTTCCGGAAACCGTGGGGGAATACATCAACAGATACGGCTGTACGAGCCTTTCGGGCGTGCCGGGCACATACCAGATACTGCTGCGTAAATCCGGCTTCGCGTCGGGGGCGTATCCGACGCTGCGCTATGTCGCGCAGGCCGGCGGCAAGCTGTCGCCCGTGTTCATCAAGGAGCTGATCGCCGCGCTGCCGGGCGTCCGGATAGTGATCATGTACGGCCAGACGGAGGCCACGTCGCGGCTGTCGTATTTGCCCCCCGATCTGCTCGAGCAAAAGATGGGCTCGATAGGCAAAGGGATCCCCGGAACAGAGCTGCGCGTAATAGACGAGCGCGGCGACGGCGTGAAGCCGGGCGAGATCGGCCAGATTGTCGCGCGCGGCGGCAACGTGATGAAGGGCTATCTCGGAGATCCCGGCGCTACAAGCGCGGTTTTGCGCGACGGCGCGCTGTACACGGGCGACCTCGCGACGGTTGACGGCGACGGCTTCATCTATGTGGCGGGCAGGGAAAAGCAGATCATAAAATACGCGGGATACCGCATAAGCCCCAAGGAGATCGAGGACGTCATCCTGGGCATGGGCGAGGTGCTTGAGGCCGTCGTGTTCGGGGTGGAGGACGAGCTGCTGGGCGAGGCGCCAAAGGCCGTCGTCGCGCTGAGGGACGCCGGAGCGGCGGCAGGCGGCGCGGCGGGGGCGATTGGGGCTGGCGCGTCGGGCGCGGGGACATCCGGCATGGGCGCGTCGTGCGCGGCCGCCGAGCGCATTATGGCGCGCTGCCACGAGCGGCTGCCGTCGTACAAGGTGCCCGTGGAGATCGAGATAGCGGAGGGCGGGCTGCCGAAAAACGCCGCAGGCAAGCTGCTGCTCGGCGAGATCGCGGCCAAATACGGCCGCCGCGCATGTGGCGGCACGGGAAAGGCGGGCGCAAACTATGCCTCACGATAAACAAGCGGGAGCGGTGGGCATCGACGGCCTGATCGACTGCGCGCAGTTCTCCATCCCGCAGGCAGAAAAAGAAAAGGCCCTCGTCGAGATATTCCGGCCCCAGCTGGCCCAAAACCGCTTTTGCGCCAGCGTAGACTCCATGTACGGCAAGCTGGGCTTTTGCGAGGCCGAGTTCTCGCGCCTCGCCGAAATCCCGTTTATCCCCGTCAGCATGTTCAAAATGTTCGATCTCGTCACGTGCGAGCGGAGCCAGATTGTGCGCGTGCTGCGCTCAAGCGCCACGACGACGGGGACGCCGAGCCGCGTGTATCTGGACAAGGAAACCGCGTTCCGGCAGTCCAAGGCGCTTACGGCCATACTCAAAAGCTATCTCGGCACGAGCCGCCGGCCGTTCCTCGTGATTGACTGCCCGTCGGCGGTCGGGCGGGATCAGTCCATGTCCGCCCGCGGCGCCGCGATCATGGGCGTGAGCGTGTTCGCGCGCGGCGCGCACTATGCGTTCCGCGACGACATGACGCTCGACATGGACAGCATAGAGGCGTTTTGCGCGGCGGCGCGCGGCGGCGGCGACTGCCTGGCCTTCGGCTTCACGTACATCATATGGACGAAATTCCTGCCGGCCCTGAAAAGCGCGGGGCTCTCTCTGGCCCTGCCGCGCGTCAGCGCGCTGCACAGCGGCGGCTGGAAAAAGCTGGCCTCCGAGAGCGTTGACAAGGCGGCGTTTTCGGACGGCGTCGCCCGCGCCCTGGGAACCGGGCCGGAAAGGGTGCTCGATTTTTACGGCATGGCGGAGCAGACCGGCGTGGTGTTCATCGACTGCGAGTGCGGCAACAAGCACGCGCCCTGCTTCGCCGACATCGCGATACGGGACTTTTTGACGCTGGCCGAGGTCGAGCCCGGCGGGGAGGGGCTGATCGAGGTCATGAGCGCCCTGCCGACCAGCTACCCCGGCCAGGCGGTGCTGACCGAGGACGTCGGTGTTTTCCTTGGCGT
>JAISFK010000119.1 GCA_031263625.1 Clostridiales bacterium | reverse complement strand
ACGCCGAGCGCTTGCGCCCCCCCGCCGGGCGACCCGGCCGCCCGCCCGCCGCGCGGCTGCAACCCGCCATGCGGCGCCGCGCACCGGCAGGCGTCGGCCGCCAGCAGCACCGGAAACTCGGGGGGCAGCTCGTATCGTCTGTACTCGTATGTTTGGCTCAGTTGCCTTTCATCGTGTGGCATAAACCTCTGCATCCTCGCATAAGACGTCGCCAGGGCGCCTCCGCCCCGCCGCCTCTCGCCCGCGCGGGGGCCGGCTCCCCTTGGGCGGGGATTCGGCTCCCTTTGGCGGGCGGGAAGTCCCGCCGCAACTGCTTTGGCGGCGGGACGTTTCCCCCTCTGGCTTTTTGGCTTCCGGGCCGCCCGTCGCCGGGCCCTCCCGTCTCACCCTGAAACTAATGAAAACATTCCGTTTTTTGAACGCTCGCGTTCTCGCGCTCAAACTTTTCGCAAGCTATGCGTAGTCCCCGGCGTCGATGAACGCCTGCTTCTCGTCCAGTATCTCCTGGTAGCCCGCGTCGAGGAACTCCTGCTTCGCCGCCGCGTATGTCGCGTCGAACTCGGCCTCCTTGCACGTCGCGCACTTCACGTAAAGCTCTTTCCACAGCTCGTTCAGGTCGGCCTTGTACTCCGCCACCTTGGGCAGTATGACCGTGAACAGCGCGTCCGGCGTGCGGTACGGCGTCGCCGCGTCATAGTTCGCGAACAGCTGATCCGTCAGGTCGTCGTAGCCCGGAACCGTCCAGTTGATCCTGCGGGAGAGCTTCGTGACGGCGGGGTCCGCGTATTCCGCGCCCTCGATCACGAGGCACCAGTAGTCCTTGTTGTTGTTCTGCGACATCACGGAGTCCCCCGCGTAGTCGGCGTTCTTCACGGCCAGGCCCTGCGCGTCGAGCGCGTAGTTCTGGCCCGCCACGCCGTTCTGCAGCGTGAACAGGTTGTCGGGCTGGCTCATCCAGTCGAGCAGCATCCACGTCGCGATCCTCTCGTCGTCGGAGCTCTCGTAGTTGATGCCCATGATCATGCCAAAGGGCCAGTATCCCCTGCCCTGCGGCTGCTTGCCCTCAGGCACGCCCGCGCTGGGCGGCAACAGCGCGAACTCGGCCGAGGGGTCGTTCGCGAGCGTCGCGGATATGGCGTCCGTGTTGCTCGCCAGATAGAAATTGAGCGTGCCGACCTTGCCGGCCACGAACTCGGCCTTCCACTTCGCTTCCGTGTCGTCGCGCAGGTAGAACTCGCTGTCAACGAGGCCGTTGTTGTACTGGTAGTTCAGGTTGCGCAGGTAGTCCTCCGTCGGCTTCCACGTGAAGTCGGCAACGGAGAGGTCGGAGTACAGCGCGCGCTCCTTCTCGTCGATCGGCCATTCGCGGAAGGGATAGCTGTACGTGAAGTTGTTTTGCTCGAGCTTGGCGCCCAGCTTGCCGAGGCCCAGCTCCTTCCACTTGAGCAGCATCTCGTTCAGCTTCTCGAGCGACGTGAGATCCTCGACCTTGTAGCCGGCCTTCTCGACCCAGTCCTTCCTCAGGAGCGTGACATTGTTGTCGGCCTCGGGGCGTTTCGCGAAGAAGAACACCTTATCGCCGCCGACGGAGCCGTACTGCTCGATCGTGGAACCCATCTCGCCCCAAAAAGTGGGCGCGTACTGCTGGATCTCCGCGTAGTCGAGCTCCTGCATGACGCCCTCGCCGTAGTATGCCAGCGCCTGCGGCATGTCATAGTGGAAGATGATCTCCGGCGCCTGGTGCGCCGCCAGCATCTGCTGGTAGTCCGGCACTTCCGTGCTGCGCCCGATGGCCACGTACTTCACGGTGACGTTGTTGGGCGTGCCGAACGAGTCCTGAATCCAGCGCGTGTAGTAGTTGTCCGTCACGTTCCAGCCCTCGAACGCGCGCTCGTAGACCGGGATCTCGATCGTGACGTTTTCCGCGAAGCCCTGCTGCGCGGGCGCCTCGGCCGTCGTGGCCGGCGCTGCCGTCGTCGGCGCCGCCGTGGTCGGGGCGGCCGTCGTGGCGTCTGTCGCCGCGTCCCCTGCGGGCGCGGCCGTCGTGGCCTCCGTCGTCGGGGCGGCCGTGGTCGTCGCCTCCGCCGTCGTCGTCGTCGCGTTGCCGCCGCCGCAGGCCGCCATCGCCAGAATGGCCAGCAGGCACGCTAGGGCCAGCGCGCTGCGCCCCCTCCTGCCCGGCCGCGCCTGCCCGCCTTGCCCTGTTTGCCTTGTTTGCTTCATGGGTTTGCCTCCTTTTTTTGATGCGTACTTTTTGCGTATCCCAAAACCCCAGAGAACGCGGTCCGCGCGGCTTTGAGCCCGCTCGCCCCGCCCGCCCCGGAGATGTTGGCAATGCCCGCCATTGCGGATAACTATGCTTATCTGCGCGGCGCTCTCGCGCGCGCATGTCGCCCTTGCTATCTATAGGAACCGCTGCTGGCTGCGCGCCGGCGGCGGTTTTTTTTAGTGCAGATAAGCATACCTTATTGCACAAGCCTCAAAGCCGCGCCACCACAGGCGTTGCGGCGTTTTCAGGCGCCGCCGCGCGGGCGCCACCCCCCCGCTCGCCCATAGTCCCAGATCCCTAATCCCTAAATCCTAACCCCTAATCCCTGATCTTTACCCCTTCACTGCGCCCACCATGACGCTCTCGACGAAATATTTCTGCACGAAGGGGTAGACTAGGAGTATCGGCACCGTCGCGAATATGACGCACGACGCCTTCAGCACCTCCGGATTCGTGAGGTTCACCTGCACCTGCTCGAGCTGGAAGCTCTCCGACGCCTGCACGACGAGGTAATACAGCTTGAGCTGCAGCGGCCTCAGATCCACGCGCTGCTTGATGTAGAACAGGGCGTCCTGGTACGCGTTCCAGCGCCCGACCGCGTAGAACAGCGACAGCGTCGCGATGATCGGCTTGGACAGCGGCACGACGATGCTCGCGAGTATGCGGAAGTGCCCGGCGCCGTCCATGCGCGCGGACTCCTCGAGGCTCAGCGGTATGCCGGACGCTATGGCGTTCTTCATTATGAGGAAGTTGTACGCGCTGAACGACAGCGGCAGTATCATGGCCCATATGGTCTCGAGCAGGCCCAGCCCGCTCATCACGATGTATTCCGGGATTATGCCGCCCGTGAAGTACAGCGTGAACATGCAAAGGAACGTCAGGGCGCGCCGCCCGCGCAGCTGCGGGCGCGAGAGCGCGTATGCCGTGCAGATCGTGAGGAACATGCCGAGCAGCGTGAACAGCACGGTCACAAGCACCGAGACATACAGCGACCGCAGTATGCTCGCGTCCTTGAGAATCTTGCCGTAGGCCGCGAGCGTCAGGCCCTTGGGCAGCAGGATTACGCGGTTGGCTATGACGTAGGCGTCCTGGCTCAGCGACTTGGCGAGCACGTGGACGAACGGCAGCAGGCACGTCAGCGACACTGCCGCCAGCAGAAGGTACAGGATGCCGTTCGCGGCGAGCGATCCGGGGCTGCGCTTGTACTTGTGCATTACAGCAGGCCCTCCTCTCCCATGCGCTTGGCCGCGTAGTCCGACGCAAGCACGAGAATAAGCGCGATGACGGACTGGAACAGACCGAGCGCCGTGGCGCGGCTGAAATTGTTGCCCTGTATGCCCCAGCGGTACACGAGCACGGGGATCGTCGTCGTGAACTCGGTCGTGGCCTTGTTCTGCAGCGCGTATATGCGCTCGAACGAGCCGCCCATGAGCCTGCCGAGGTTCATTATGAGCAGCGTGACGATGGTGCTGCTTATGCAGGGCAGCGTCACGCTGAAGCACTGGCGGAGCCTGCCCGCGCCGTCCACGGTGGCCGCCTCGTAGAGCTCCGGGTTGACGCTGGATATCGCGGCGAGGTAGATGATCGTGCCCCAGCCCATGGCCTGCCACACGCCGATCAGCACGTAGCTGACGAGCCAGTGCGCGTCCTCCTGCAAAAACGGCACGCGCGCGCCGCCGGACGCCTCGATCAGGTTGTTTATGAGGCCGGAGCTCTGGCCGAATATCTGGTAGGCTATCGCGCCGATTATGACCCACGACAGGAAGTGCGGCAGGTAGAGCAGCGTCTGCGACGTGGACTTGAACCAGCGGCTGCGCACCTCGTTCAGCCCAAGCGCGAGCAGTATCGGCATGGGGAAGCCGAACAGCAGGTCGAGCACGTTCAGCAGCAACGTGTTGCGCAGCGCGGGGAAGAACTCGCGGTGCGAGAAGATGGCGCGGAACACGTCGAAGCCCACCCAGTCGCTGTTCCATATGCCCTTAGCTATCTTATAGTCCTTGAAGCTGAGCACCAGCCCGCCCATGGGAGCGAACTTGAACAGCGCCAGGAACAGCATGGGGATGACGAGCAGCGCGTACAGCTGCCAGTCCCGCGCTATGGCGAGCGCCGCCCCGCGCAGCCGCACCGGCCCGCCTGGCCCAATCGGAGCCATTGGCCCCGCCGGGCCTGCCGGCTGCGCTGGCCCCAATGGCCCCGCTGGCTGCACGGGTTGCACTGGCCCCGCCGGCCCCGTTGGAGCCGCCGGGCTGGCCCCGCCTGCAGAGCCGGAGCCCCTGCCGCCCGCAGCGCCAGACCCCTCCGCAGAGCCCGCAGCCCCCGCTGTTTTCTGTTCCGTTGCCATGTGCCGCCCTCCGTCTATCCAGTCTATCTACAGCAGTATAAATAGGCAGATGCCTGTTTGGTCAGATGCCTGTTTGCCGCCGCCCCTGCGCGGGTAAGTAAATCATGTTCCAGCGCCCGTTTTTCCCTTATGGTTATTTTGTACAATCGGACGTTATCATTAATGAATTTCAATGTAAATAATCACTTTTGATAATAGGCATGATTTTTGATACTGACGCAGATGCCCGCAATTCTGGGCCTTTTGCGATTTTGCAGATGGGCGCAGCATTGCTTTTTGGGCTTAATTGGCATGGATAGCCACGTGTTTGGGGCGTTTTTTCGCAAAATCCATGGTCATTTCTGAGCGCGAGTGTCAAAATTCATGCCCCGCCCCAAAAAAGCCAAGCCGCATTTGCCACTTGACTATTGGCGCCAACGGGCGTATTGTGAGGGTGAGGATGCAAGGAGGCGCGCGATGGAAGAAGTGGCAAAGATAACAGCAAAGGGGCAAATAACGATTCCTGCCGCTATCCGCAGGAGCATGAAACTGAAAGATGGCGACAATGTGCTGTTCATCCAGGATGGCGACCGATGCTATGTCGAGAACGCCGCCATGGCAACCATCAACCGGATGCAGGAGGCATTTGCGGGCGAAGCAGAGCGATTGGGCCTGCAAAATGAAGACGACGTAGCAGCCATGGTCAAAGAAGTCCGGCGCGACCGCTGGGAGAAGCGCCATGCGGATCATGCTTGACACGAACCTCCTTATCTCGATGTTTGTTTTTCCGAACGACCATATGAACCGTATAAAACGAGTTTTGCTCGCTGATCATCAAATCCTGCTCTGCACTTACGTTGTTGAGGAACTGAAAGACGTCGTGGCGCGGAAGTTCCCCCGAAAATCAGCTGAAATAGATTGGTTTCTGCAATCGTTCCCTTTCACGCTGATCTATACGCCCGAACAGTTTGAGCCGGATTCATACCCCAGCATTCGGGACATGGCAGACTTGCCGATTCTCGTGTCTGCCATTTTGGGGGACGCAGATATCCTCGTCACCAGCGACAAGGACTTTGACGATATTGAGATTGAAAAGCCGGAAATCCTCAGCCCCCGTGAGTTTCTGGCGATTTACGGCTGACTTGCGGCTGGCTCGCGGCGGCTGCCAGCGGCGTTTTATACTCGTGTTCGATTGGAAATACCGACCGCATTTGCGGTCGAACAGAGGAACCGAGTATTACTGACTCGCGTTTATGGTAAATTCATATGCTCGTCAGTATAGAAGAATTGCGCGGGATAACAGGCGCAAAGGACAATAAGGGGCTTATCGAAGCAGCAAAAGCCTTATTGGGGAAAAATACGAGTGACAATGTTTTGCCATAAGCGCAACGGCGGCAAATGGCAAAATGCGCCGCAAGTTGCCCGCAAAAGTGCGCAAAAACCACAAAAGGCGGCACAAAAAGCGGATGCTACAGTTTTAAAATTTTTGTTTACAGATGGCGGGGCAGGTGATATACTGTTGTTACAAAAAGAACCGTTCACGAGCGGGGCGGTTAATTTCATTTCACAAAAGGGAGAAGTCACGAGTGGGCTTCTCTTTTTTACGTTTTGGATTCCGGGACAAGCCCGGAATGACGAGGAACGCCCGGAATGACGGGGAAAGCTCATAATGACGGGGAAAGCGAATCGGCCGCATCCACATGCTGACCGGCGCGCCTCTGAACTGCAATGCGGCCGCCCCTCCCGCTCGCTCTTGCCGCGCCGCGCATACCCCTGCGTCAGACGGGGGGGGAGGGGGGCGAATTGCGCCTGACGGCCGCCTGTCAGCCAGGAGCCGAGCTGTGCATGGCCCGTTCAGCCGGGGGCCGAGCTGTGCGCCTGGCCCGCCAGGCGGGGGCCGAGCTGCGCCTGGCGGTACTCGTTGGCCGTCTGCCCGCCGAACTTCTTGAAAAACCGGTTCATGCTCTGCGGGTTGCGGTAGCCCACGTCGCCCGCGATCGCCGAAACGCTTTTCGCCGTTTCCCTGAGCAGCTTCTTCGCCTCGGCGATCCGCATCTCGTTTATGCAGTCGAGCATGCTCCTGCCGGTTTCGCCGCGTATGACCTTCCTCATGTACGAATAGCTGACGCCTATCTCCGCCGCCATGTCCTCGAACACTATGCTCTCCCGAAAATGCTCGCCCAGGTACGCGAAAATCCGCTGCGGCAGGCTGGACGCCGGCTCGTCGGCCGCGCCCGCGCCGTCGGCCAGGGCGCCGATGATGTCGCGGTAGAAGCCGCCCAGGTACGCGCCGATCTCGTCCACGGTGTCCAGCTCGGACACGGCCGAGTACACGTTGCCCCTGGACATGTACACGCTGGCGATGTTCCTGCCGCGCTCCGACAGGTGCTGTATGCTCGCGCCCAGCAGCTGGTTGTATATGAAGCGTATGTTGTCGTAGGAAACGCCGTCGCCCAGCATCAGAATCGCCTCGCGGATTATGTCCAGCTCCCGCGCCACGCCGCTCTCGTCGCCCGCCGCCAGATGCGCCAGCAGGCGCTTCTCGCTGTCGGCCGGGTAGAAGTACTTCCGCGACGCCCGGCTCGGCTCCCCGGCGTATATGACGGCGCTGCCGCCCTTCGTTATGCGGCGCGCGACGGCGCCCGCCGCCTGCGCGGCCAGCTCGCCGACCTCGCGGCAGTCGTGGCCCGCGTGGCTGACGCCCACCGTGACGCTGTGCCCCAGCAGCTCAAGCGCTATCTGCTGCGTTTTTTTCAGGAGCGCGCCCAGCGCGGCCTGGCTCTCGGCGCTGTAGCTGTCCATGTTGACGATCGCGGCCGTCTGCCCCGGCCCGTAGCGCGCCCCGTGCAGGCGCCAGCCCTCCGGCAGCAGCTCCTTCGCGCGCGACAGCAGCATGAGCCTGTTGTAGGCGCGGAAGTCCATGCTCGTCTTCTGGCTGTAGTCCCCGTACCTGTCCACGGCTATGACCGCGACGACGAAGACCGGGTTCGGGCACTCCTTCTCCAGCAGCTCGACGTCCTTGGGGCGCACGCTGTCGCCGGACAGTATCGCCCGCGCGATGAGCGAGAGCGCGTCCCTCTCTATGTCGATCATCATGGACACGAGCTCCTTCTCCTGGCTCTGCACCTGGCTGAAGGCCGAATTGAGGAAGGACAGCTCGTTCCTGTCCTTGACGTTGCTGAACTGGGCGCTCTGGCGCAGCGTGCGCACGAGCAGGCGCATGGGCTTGGACGCCCACAGGATGACTATGACGGACAGCAGCGCCCCCGCCAGGATGACGGCGGCCGCCGCGACGGAGATCTGCGCGTTCAGCGCGTCCGCGCCCTGCGACAGCGCCGCCATGGACTGGACGGACACGTACAGCCACCCGAAGTAGCTGCTCTGGTAAAACGTGTAGAGCATGGGCTCGCCGTCGAGGCTGAGGTAGCGGTAGCCGGAGCGCTCGCCGCTTTCGAGGATCTCGCCGACGTTCGGCGCGGCCGAGGCGTCCGAGAGCAGCAGCGACTCGTCCGGGTGCGATATGATCGTGCCGTCCCGGCTGAGCAGCATGACGCCGTAGCGCGGGTCGGGCACGCCCTGCTGGTTGAGGTTGGCGCACACCTGGCGCTCGTCCAGGCTGACGGCGAACACGCCGCGCGTGGACGTCGTCAGCTTGTTGAGCCTGTAGACGTATGTGAGCACGTTGACGTAGTACTGCGTCTTGCCGCCCGTCGCTATCTCCCGCGCCGCCGCGGTGCTGTGGCGCCTCGGCAGCCACACGCCGCCCGCGCCGCGCGTGTCGGCCGCGTCGCCGAGCCAGCTTATGTCCGGGTAGTCGTCCAGGCCCACGACGCCGCGATCCGTCGATATGACGTAGTCGGAGTTCTCCAGGTAGAAGAACGCCGAGTAGATGCCCGTCTCGTAGCCCTTGACCGCCAGAAGGTCCTTCTGCAGCGTCTGCGCGCGCAGGCCGCTCTCCACGTTCTCCTTGATGTTGTCGTATGACTGCATGTTGCGGTAGGACTGGAACAGCTCCGTGATGGCGAGGCGGTGCAGCCCCTGGGTGACGTTCTTCAGATACAGCTCGTTCAGCTTGTGGCTCTCCTCGACGACCGCGAGCGCGTTTTCGGCTATGACTTTCTGCGAGTACGACAAAATCGCGCCGCTGCTGACGGACATCAGCACGACGCAGGGCAGGACGAGCGTCGCAATCAGCAGCAGGATCAGCTGCAGAACCAGAGGTATGCGTTTGAACATTTATTTATCTACGGCTGCTTGCCTATGTACGCGAGTATGCCGCCGTCCACGTAGAGTATGTGCCCGTTCACGAAATCGGACGCGGCCGACGCCAGGAACACCGCCGGCCCGGCCAGATCCCCCGCCTCGCCCCAGCGCGCAGCGGGCGTCTTGGCTATGATGAAGCTGTCGAACGGGTGCCGCGAGCCGTCCGGCTGCCTCTCGCGCAGCGGCGCTGTCTGCGGCGTCGCGATGTAGCCCGGCCCTATGCCGTTGCACTGGATGTTGTGCGCGCCGTACTCGCTCGCTATGTTGCGCGTCAGCATTTTCAGCCCGCCCTTCGCGGCCGCGTATGCGGAGACGGTCTCCCGGCCCAGCTCGCTCATCATGGAGCAGATGTTGATGATCTTGCCGCCGCCCCGCTTTATCATGGACGGGATCACGGCCTTGGACACGATGAACGGCGCGTTCAGGTCCACGTCTATTACCTGGCGGAACTCCTCCGCGCTCATGTCGCACATGGGCACGCGCTTGATGATCCCCGCGTTGTTCACGAGTATGTCTATGGGGCCGACCTCGCCCTCGACGCGCGCGACAAGCGCGCCCACGGCCGCCTCGTCCGTCACGTCGCACACGTAGCCCGCCGCGCCTATGCCGGCATCCCTGTACGCCGCCAGCCCCCTGTCCACGAACTCCTGCTTCAGGTCGTTGAACACGATGCGCGCGCCGGCGTCCGACAGCGCCTTCGCTATGGCAAAGCCTATGCCGTAGCTCGCGCCCGTGACCAGCGCGACCTTCCCGCAGAGGCAGAACTGCCCCATCGTCGCGTTTGCTGCGGCGGCCGCATTTTCGGCTGCAGCCGCGCTTTTCGCGCCTGCCGCGTTGCTATGTTCCGACATCCCATTTTCTCCTTGTCTTTTATGCGCGCCGCGAGTCCAATGCGGCGCATCCGGCGCGGCGCGATTCGGCTCGGCCTTGCGCCTGCCGTCCGCGATTGCGCGGCGCCCTATTTCAGGTCGCTCACATTGAGGGCGTCCATGTCGTCAAACTCCTTGTTCTCCCCGCCCATCGCCCATATGAAGCTGTAGCTGGACGTGCCGCAGCCGGCGTGTATGCTCCAGCTCGGCGATATGACGGCCTCCCCCTCGGCGACGACGATGTGGCGGGTTTCGCCGGGCGTCCCCATCATGTGGAACACGGCGCTGCCCTCCGGCATGTCGAAATACGTGTATATCTCCATGCGGCGCTCGTGCGTGTGCGCGGGCATCGTGTTCCACACGCTGCCCGGCTCCAGAACGGTCAGGCCCATGCACAGCTGGCACGTTTCGAGCACGTCCGGGTGTATGAACTGGTTGATGACGCGCTTGTTGCTCGCCTCGGCCGTGCCGAGCGGCCTCTTGGCCGCCGCCGCGAGGGTTATGTGCCGCGTTTCGCACGGCTTGTGCGCGGGCGCGCTCACGGCGTAGAACCTGGCCGGCCGCTCCGGGTCGGCGCTGGCGAACACGACGCGCTTCGCGCCCATGGAAACGTACAGGCAGTCCTTGGCGCCCATGGCGTAGACCGCGCCGTCAACCTCTATCTCCCCTGAGCCGCCGATGTTGAATATGCCGACCTCGCGGCGCTCAAGAAAGCTGTGCGTCCCAAAGTTCGCCCACACGTCTATGCCCTTGTCGATGGGCACGCGCTCGCGCACGGGCTTTATGCCGAGCGCGACCATCCTGTCCACGTGGCTGTAGACGGCGGACACCTCGTCGTCGGCGTACAGGCCGCTTATCAGAAACTCGTCGCGCAGCTGCCGCGTCGTGTACGTTTTGTAGTCGTTAAAATGCGCGGAATACCTAATGTCCATCGCGATCCAAAACCTCCCCGCCCTTGCCCTGGGCGCCGCAAAATCCGCATGGCCCGGCCAGGCGCGCTTTCGCGCTTTTATACTGGTATATTTTCGTGCGCGGGCGGGCCGCTCATTGCCCGCCCGCGCATTGCCTGCCCTGCCGCCTGCTCGCTTGCTTGCTTGCTTGCGCTTTTTGCAAATTCGCGCCCGCCGCGCTCGTCGCGCTCGCGGGCGGCTAGTCCGCTAGTCCAGCAACCCCACCAGCAGCGCGAAGCGGTGGACCATCGCGGCCATCTGCGCCCTCGTCGCGGCCGCTCCGGGGGCGATCACGTCGTCGCCCATGCCGTTTATGATGCCGGCGCGGTACATCTGGCCAATGGCCTCCTTCGCGTAGCCGCTTATCTCGTCCTCGTCGGCGAACGCCGGCGCCTCGCGCGTCGCGGGCATCTCAAAGTTGATGAACGCGGCGTAGCGGCTGAATATGGCGGCCAGCTCCTCGCGCTTGATCGCCCTGTCCGGCTCGTACCTGTTCTCGCCGACGCCGAGCACCAGCCCGTTGTCGAAGCCCCACTTGACGTATGCCGCGTAGTACGCGCCCGGCGCGACGTCGTCGAAGCTCGCGCCCTGGTGCTCAGCCTCGTTCACGCCGTGCAGCCTGCCCAGCACCGTTATCAGCATGCCGCGCGTCACGTCCATGTGCGGCGCGAACTCCGTGGCGCTCGTGCCCTTGAACAGGCCCCTCGTGAACACGTACTCGACGTCGCCGTAGAACCAGTCGCTCTCGCTGACGTCCGTGAACGGGTTGTCGAACACGATGGCGTAGCCGCCTGGCTGCGCGTCGTCGGGGATCATCGTGTAGCCGCCGGGCACAAAGATCGTGCTGCCGTCGGGCAATGTCAGCGTCGCGCCGTCCGAGCCCGCCGGGATCGTTATCCTGCCGTCGTCGCCGTAGGACGTGCCAGGAGGGGCGTTCA
>JAISFK010000020.1 GCA_031263625.1 Clostridiales bacterium | reverse complement strand
CCAGGCGCGCGGAAGCTGATCGGCGCGCTGTTCTTTGAAAACATGACGGAGCGCGAGTGCGCCGATTCCATCGGCCTCTCCAAGACCGCCCTGCACGCGCGGAAGAAAAAAATCCTCGCGAAACTAAAAAAACTTATGTCCGAATAGACCAGCGGCGTTTTCTGGCGTGACCATAAGTGAGGGGAGAGATTCATCCCTCGCGCACTTTGACAAATGCCGCCCCTTCGGGGGCGGCCATACCGGGACATCGGGCACTTAAACCGCCTCGCCGCGCGCGACGACCGCCTGCAACGGGCGCGAGCGCCGCTGTCCTCCGCAGGGCCTTCCCCTTATGGCCGGCACAAAAGCACGCTGAATCGAGTTTGCGCCGGAGAGGAGCCGGGCCCTGCGGAGGCCGCGACGACACAAGGCGCGGCGGCGACAATGATACTTCCCCAAGAAAACTGGGGCCGGACAGCGCGGAGGCGCGACCCGGCGAAGCGCGGCTTAGGCTGGGACACGCCTTTGGCGGCTTCGATGCATGGCGCAAGCCATGGCACGATGTTTCCCCCGCGCCAAGCAGGCTTGGCGCAGCGCCCGGGGTGTTTGGGAACAAATAGGGCGCGCACCCAATGGCTCGCAAGACCGCATACCAGTCTGTCTATTTCTTACGAAATCCATTGGCCTGGCGGTTCTGCCAATGCGCCGGGGGCTTTCGCCCCCGGCGCACCACAGAGCCGCCAAACCGCAACTTTCATTTATAAGGAGAGCTTTATAATGCACGTCTATTCAAATGAAATCTCCCGCACGCCCCCGCCCGAAGCGGCCGGCCGCCGCTTTGCCGGAGGGACGCCGATACTCTACGCATACGGCTGCGCCCTGCTCGAGGACGACATGGGCGACGGCTTCGTGTACAGGGCGGCCAGCCTCGAAACAGGCAGGGCGGAAACCCTCTCGTGCCGCAAGACCCCGCTCGCGCCGGGCGAGATCGGAAAAATCGCCGAGCGCATGCGCGGCTGCTCCGTCGCGGGCGCCGCGCGCCTCGAGGCCGACAGGCGCCGCGGCTGGCAGATCAGCCACGGCAAATGCCGCGAAATACTCTGCGCGCTGTTCCGGCAGGTTCTGCCGGAGCACGGCTACGCGGCGCGCGGCGGGCAGATCGCGCTCGCGGACAGCATCCTCGGCGCCATCCGCGACCGCTCGGCCTCCCTCGCGGAGGCGGAGGTCGGCACGGGCAAGACGCTCGCCTACCTCGCGGCGGCGATCATAGCCAAACGCGGCAGGCTGAACGACTTCTGGATCAGGGCGCTCTACCCGGCGACGGGCCGCGCCGGCATGGAGAACATGCCGATTGTGATCGCCACGTCAAGCATCGCGCTCCAAAAAGCCATCGTCTCGGAGTACATCCCCGAGCTGTCGCGGATCCTGCTCGAAAGCGGGATCGCCAGGGAGCCGCTGACGGCCGTGCTGCGCAAGGGGCGCGAGCACTACGCCTGCGAGCGGAACCTGCGCTCCTGCCTGCGCTACGAGCGCGACGGGCGGAACAGGGAGGCCATGCTCGGGCTGCTCGCGCCGAGGGCGCCCATCGACCTCGCGGAAGCGGACGGAATGGACGCCTACACCAAGAGAAAAGTCGCCGTGCCGGACAGGTGCGGCGGGAACTGCCCCATGCGCGACGGCTGCGCCTACCTCAGATTCCGCGAGCGCGCAATGAGCCAGGACATCGACATCCAGGTCGTGAACCACAACTATTTCCTCGCCGACGCCCTGCGCCGGGCCGGCGGCAAGCGGCCTCTGCTCCCAAATTACCAGACCGTAGTGATCGACGAGGCTCACAAGTTCCTCGCGGCGGCGCGCGCGATGTACGGCGCGGAGCTTTCCTGCTTCACTTTGCCTGAGCTCAAGGAGCGCGCCGGCGATCTGCGGTTCGGGCGCGAGTCGGCGCGGAGGCTCGCCCGCGAGACGGCGAAGAAGCTCTCCGACGAGAGCCGGCGGCTGTTCAGGGGCTTCGAGGACGGCCTGCCGGACGACGGAGCGGACGGCGCGGACGACGAGGCGACGCGCTTCGCCGCGCCCATCGACGGCGACGCGGCGCGGCACCTGCGGAACATGCGCGACATTTCCGACAGGCTGCTCGACCTGCTGGCCTCGGAGCCGCCGGACGCCGCAGACGGAGGCAGGCGCCAGCAGATCATCTGGGAGCTGGCGGGCGCCCGCGAGCGGCTGGGCGCGCTCGCCCGCCACCGCGAAAACATCTGCTGGCTCGAGAGGCCGGACGCGAGCGTGACGCCCGGCGCGGGGCAGGAAACTTTGCTCCGCGCCATCCCGGCCGACCTCGACGCGAGGCTGCACAGGGATCTGTGGGGCAGGGGCATCCCGACGATCCTGACTTCCGGCACGCTCTCGGCGGGCGGCGACTTCTCGCGCGCCAAGCGGGCGCTCGGCCTGGACAGGCTCAACGGCCGCCTTTCCGAAACGAGCGAGCCGTCGCCGTTCAGCCACCGCGAAAACGCGCTTCTGTACATCAGCGAGAGCATGCCGTTCCCCGACAGCAAGAGCCGCGAGTACATCGAGGCGGCCGCGGGCGAGACGGAGCGGCTCGCGCTCGCCGCGCACGGCCACGCGGCCGCGCTGTTCACCAGCTACAAGGCGATGGACATGGTGTGGGAGCGACTGAAGGAGCGCGGGCTCCCGTTCCCCATGTTCCGGCTCGACAAGGGCGGCGTCAGAGAGATCGAGCGCTTCAAGCGCTCGGGCGGCGGCGTCCTGTTCGCGAGCGGCGCGCTGTGGGAGGGCATCGACATACCCGGCGACGCGCTGTCGCTCCTGATCATCGTCAAGCTGCCGTTCCAGGTGCCGGATCCCATAAGCGAGCACGAGCAGGCGCAGTACGGCGGCATGGCCGAATACAAGCGCCGCGTCGTCGTGCCGGAAATGCTCATTAAGTTGAAACAGGGCTTCGGCAGGCTCATACGCACGGAAACCGACACGGGCGTGGCCGCAATCCTCGACAGCCGCGCGGGCGAGAACGGCCCATACCGGGAGCGCGTCCTCGCCGCCCTGCCGGACTGCCGCGCGACGTCCAGCGCTGCCGACGTCGGGCGCTTCATGAGGGCGAAGAAGCCGCCCGAGTATTTCGGATAGCGGCGCATCCGGCACGCAGGCGCCTTTTCCCAAATTGGGAAAAGGCGCCGGGGCAATTCTGACTATTGGAAAGGGGGGAGGCTTGGCCATGGCTGATTTCAGCGCGCTGATAGAATCGGCGCCGCAAAGGCTGAACATAGTGGACGCGATGCTGAAGGCGCGCTCCGTGCTGGGGCGGCACAGAAAATGCGCCGTTTCGGTAAGCGGGGGCGCGGATTCCGACACAATGCTCGACCTGCTCGAGCTCGCGAAGCCGGACGGCTGCGAGCTAGCCTATGTTTTTTTCGACACCGGGCTTGAGCTGGCAGCCACAAAGCGGCACCTCGGCGAGCTCGAGGCGAAATACGGCATAGCGATTCGCCGCCGGAGGGCGGGGAAAACAGTGGCGGCGGCCTGCCGCGAGCACGGCGTGCCGTTCATCAGCAAGGACGTGAGCGAGTATATGGGGCGGCTGCAGGCGCACGGCTTCGACTGGGGCGACGCGCCGGAAAACGCCACCGAGGAAAAGTACGGCAGGTGCAAGTCCGGGCTCGACTGGTATTTTGGCCGCAGGCCGCCGAGCGCGTCGGGCAAAGACAAACACAGCATAAGCAGGCTGAAGCTGCTCAAGGAGTTCGTGCAGCTGTCCCCGCCAGATTTTGCCATTTCCGACCGCTGCTGCGACTTCGCCAAAAAAAACGTGGCGAGGCTGTTCAACAGGGAGTACGGGCCCGACCTGTCCGTGAACGGCATGCGCCAGGCGGAGGGCGGCAGGCGGGCAAGCAAAATAAAAACGTGCTTTTCGCCCGCGAGAGGCGGCGAGCCGGACAACTACCGCCCAATTTGGCGCTGGACGGACGAAGACAGGGCGGCGTACAAAGAGTGGCGCGGCCTGCGCTATTCCGACTGCTACGAGGTCTACGGGCTGGCGCGCACCGGCTGCGCCGGCTGCCCGTGCAACTCGCGCGCGGAGCGGGAGCTTGCCATTGTCGAGCCGTTCGAGCCGCAAATCGCCAAAGCCGCCCGCGCCATCTTCGGCGCGTCCTACGAGTACAGGCGGCGCTACGCCGAGTTCAAAGCCCAGGGCGGCGCGAGCGGCGCTGCAGACGGGCGCGGCGGGGCCAGCGCGAACGGCGCGCCCGGCGAGGCCAGCCCGGCCAGCGAGCCAAGCGAGGCCGGCAAGGCCGGCCCGGCCGGAAAGAAACATCCCAAACATTTCAACTATACTGGCGAGCGCTGAGATTTGCTATGCTACGCAAGCCGAGCGCAGATAGGCGATACTTCCGCATGCCAGAATACTGCAAATGCTATCGCTCGCCAGTATAAAAATTCGCATCCGGCCTATTCCGCAAAGCGGAAAAGGCCGGGGAAGGAGGACAGCCTTATGGCGAACGCGCCAGACCGCGCCGATTTGGTGGACATCAGCAGCGTGCGGGTGGACAGGAGCCTGCCCAAGCGCCAGCGCATCGCCGAATTTGTGCGCCAAGTGAAAGACCCCCGCCACTATATGTGCAACGGCTTCAAGATCACGGCAACGTTCACCGAGGGCGGCCCCACCCTTGAGGACTGCCTGCGGAGGATAGCGACGTGACATTCCAGCCGGCAGGCGGGCGCCCCTGCGGGAAAGCCGCCCCCCAAACTTGAAGCGCCGGGCGGGCCGGTGTACGCTAAAAGCGCAACGCCAGCCAGCCTGCCGGCAGACAGGGCAGGCAGACGAAGGAGCAGAAACCAAACATGGACGAACGAAAATACCGCGCCGTCAAGTACATCCGGCTTTCCGTGGCCGACGGCAAGAAGGACAGGGACGGCAGCCGCATAGAGAAGATCGAGTCCGACAGCGTGGCGAACCAGCGCAAGTTCATCGACGAATGGCTGTCGCGCCACCCTGAGATCGAGGCCGTCTCCGAGGAAGTGGACGACGGCTTCAGCGGCCTTCTCTTTGACAGGCCCGCGTTCAAGCATATGATGGAGGACATCGAGAGCGGCAAAATCGACTGCTGCATAACACGCGATCTGTCAAGGTTCGGGAGGGAATACATAGAAACCGGGCGCTATCTGCGCCGCATATTCCCCGCCTACGGCGTTCGGTTTATCGCCATCAACGACAGCATCGACACGCTGGACGACAGCGGCGACGATCTGGCGATGAGCCTGAAATCGATCATCAACGACGCCTACTGCCGCGACATCAGCATAAAGACCCGCTCCGCGCTGAAGGTCAAGCGGCAGTGCGGCGACCACATCGGCGCGTTCGCCGTGTACGGCTACAGGAAGTCCGACGAGAACCGCAACCTGCTCGTGCCGGACGACTATGCCGCCAAGGTGGTCAGGGACATATTCGCGATGAAGCTCGGCGGCCTCAGCGCGTCGCGCATAGCCGCCAGCCTGAACGGGCTGGGCATACTCGCGCCGGCGCGCTACAAGAAAGACAGGGGCATGCCATGCGCCGGGGGCGGCTTCTCCGGCAGCGGCACGGCGAAATGGTGCCCCAACACAATTATCCGCATATTGAAGGACGAAACCTACACGGGGACTCTCGTCCAGGGCAAGACGGAGACGCCGAACTACAAGCTCAAAGAGATTTGCAGGAAACCGGAGAGCGAGTGGGTGAAAGTGGAAAACGCCCACGAGCCCGTCATCGCCAAAGCCGACTTCGAGCTTGCCCAGAGGCTTATGCGGCTTGACACGCGCACCGCCCCCGGCGGCGGCAGCGTCTACGTGTTCAGCGGGCTGCTCGTCTGCGGCTGCTGCGGCAACCGCATGGTTCGCAAGTCCGCGCCGGGCAACGGCAAGCGCTACTACAACTACTGGTGCCCGACGACGAAAAAAGGCGGCTGCGCCCGCTCGGCCATGATAAAAGAGGACGCGCTTGCCGCCGCGGTGTTGGAAAACGTCAAGGCGCACGTCGCCAGCGTGGCCTCGCTGGAAACGCTTATCGCCGGCCTGGACGCCGGCCGCGTGGGGCGGGAGCTTGCGGCGCGGCTGGCGGAACAGCTGGACGAAAACGAGCGGAGGCTTGAGAAAATCCGCGAGTTCAAGGCGGGCCTGTACGAGAACATGACAGGCGGCAACCTCTCCAAGGACGAGTACAGGTCGCTGAAAGCCAAGTACGGCGACGACGCCGATATTCTGGCCGCCGCCAACGAAAGGCTGAAACAGGAAATTGACGACGCCCTGTCCTGCAAGCACGAGCGAATGGCGTGGCTAGAGCGCTTCAGGCAGTTCGAGAGCCTCGGCGCCCTTGACCGCAAGACCGTGGCGACGCTGATCAGGCGCATACGGATTGTCGGCAAGCGGGAGATTGAAATAGAGTGGAGCTACCAATCGGAGTACGAAACCGTGTTGGCGATGTTAAAGCGGGAGGTCGCGTGAAATGGCCCGGAAAAGCAGAAAGAATCTTGAAAATACCGTTCCTGCCTTGGCTATGCCGCATATGTTCCGCGTCGGAGCGTATGTCCGGCTGTCCGCGGAGGACAAAAAGAAGAAGGGCGACTCAATCGAGAACCAGCAGGCGATTATCCGCGCGCATATCGCCGAACACCCCGATTTGGAGCTTGCGGACACATACATCGACAGCCAGAGCGGCCAGACCTTCGACCGCCCCGGCTTCCAGCGCATGCTCGCCGACCTGGAGAGCGGCAGGATAGACGCCTGCGCCACGAAGGACTTGTCCCGGCTGGGCAGGTCGGCCATAGACACGGGCTACTACATCGAGAAGTATTTTCCCGCGCGCGGCATCCGCTACATCGCCATAAACGACGGCTACGACTCCGCCGATCCCAAAAGCGGCGGGGTCATGGTCAGCCTGAAAAACATGGTCAACGAGCACTACGCGCTGGAGGTCGGGCGCAAGATCCACGCGACAAAGCAGATGAACATCCGCAACGGCTGTTTTGTCGGGGCTTTGCCGCCGTATGGCTATCTCAAAAGCCCGGAGGACAATCACAGGCTCGTCGCCGACCCGGTTGCCGGGCCCAACGTCGCGAGGATGTTTGAAATGGCGGCAGGCGGCAAGGGCGTCAGCGCGATAGCCGAATGGCTGAACACGGGCGGCGCGCCGGCCCCGCTGCACTACTTTCATTCTATCGGGGTCGCGACGGCAAAGCAGGCTTCCGGAAGCGCCCATTGGACGAAAGCCGTCATTTACTCCATGCTGAAAAACCGCGTCTACACGGGCGACATGGTGCAGGGCAAAGGCAGATGCCGCCGGCACGTCCAGGAGCGTTTGGCGCGGAGCGAGTGGGTCGTCACGCCGGACACCCACGAACCGACAGTCAGCCGGGAGCTGTTCGCCGAAGTGCAAAAGCTGTGGGAGGGCAACAAGGAAGCCCGAGCCAGCTATAAACGCCACAGCGACAACATTTTCCTTCGCAAAATCTTCTGCGGGCATTGCGGCTTTGCGATGCAGCGCCAGCGCTACAAGCACTCGGCCGGGTTCAGATGCTCGACAGAGCGGTCCCACGCCAAGGGCGACTGCCGCATAGTGTCCATCAGCGAGGGCGCGCTGAAAGAAACGCTGCTCGCCACGCTCCGCAAGCAGGCGGAAATATATGCCGGCCGCGCGGCGGCCGCGGCGGAGCCAAAGCCCGGCGGCTCCGAATTGAGGGAGGCGCAAGCCGGGCTTGAGCGCTGCGGCGGCTTGCTGAAAGGGCTGTACGAAAGCCTTGCCAGCGGCGACATCACTGAGGGCGAATACCGCGAACTGAAGCAGGGCTATGAGGCCAAATCCGCCGCGCTGGCCGACAGGGCAAACCGGCTTCGCGAGGTGGCGCGGGCGCAGGCCCTGGAATCGGCCAGGCGCGCAAAAGCCGCCGGCAGCATCGGCGCGCTGGGCGGCGCGGCAGACCTGACTGCGGAGGCCGTGGACGCCCTGATTGACAAAATCCGCGTTTTTGAGGACAAGCGCATTGAAGTCAGGTTCAAGTTCAGCGACGAAACAGCAATTTCAGATGGGGGCGCCAAACCCCGGGGAGGGCGCGGGAAATGAGCAGATACACCATCGCCAAATACATCAGGCTCTCCATTGAGGACGGGAAAACGGACAGCCTGAGCATATCGAGCCAGCGCATGATTCTTGACCGGCACA
>JAISFK010000501.1 GCA_031263625.1 Clostridiales bacterium | reverse complement strand
AAAAACGATGCCGGACGGAGCGTGCGGACAAATGGCAATTCTCAGCCTCATATTGCTGCTCGCCGCGCTTTTCGCGGCCCAGAACCTGCTGTACGCGGCGTTTTGGGACGCGAGCCTCGCGCTCAGGCTGTCCTTTTCCGCCGCGAGGGCGTTCGAGGGCGAGAAGCTGGCGCTGACGGAGGAGCTGACGAACGCCAAGCCGCTCCCGCTGCCATGGGTCAACGCGAAGTTCCAGGTCTCGCGCAATTTGGTGTTCAGGGGCGGCGCGAACAACAGCGTGTCCGATTTCTACTACCAGAACGACATATTCAGCGTCGGCATGTACGAGCGCGTGACGCGCAGGCACGAGTTCATATGCCGCAGGCGCGGCTATTACCGCATCAGGAGCATGGACATAGGCAGCTCCAACATCCTCGTGACGCGCAAGTTCGTGAAGCGCGAGCCGTGCGGGGCGGAGCTTGTCGTCTACCCCAGGCTCGTTTCGCGCCCGGAGATCGACGCCGTGTTCAAGCGGATCTGCGGCGACGTCGAAACGCGCCGCTTCGCCAGCCCGGACCCGTTCGCGTTTCGCGGGATCAGGGAGTACGCGCCCGGCGACGATTTTCGGCTGATCAACTTCAAGGCCACCGCGCAGGCGGGCGCGCTGATGTCCAACGTCCACGGCGCCGCGACCTCGGTCGAGGTGCTCATCCTGCTGAACGTGGAGCCGTACCGCTTTATGCCGGACGAGGGCGTGCTGGAGGAGGGCATCCGCGTCGCGGCGTCCATTGCCGGGCATTTCAGCGAGCTCGGGCTGCCGGTCGGGCTCGTGTCGAATGGGCGCGACGCCGTCACGAAGGCCCCGCTGCGGGTTTTGCCGGGCGGCGGCTACGCGCACTTCTGCGGCGTGCTCGAACAGCTGGCGCGCGTCGATCTCGCGGCGGGCCAGCAGAAGATGTCCGAAATACTGGATCAGACGGGCGACCCCGAGCCCGTGTACGTGCTCGTTTCGAGCAACGACGACGACGCGACGGCGTCCGCATACGAGCGGCTGAGGGGGCGGGGGCTGAGCGTTTCGTGGATCATCCCGGCGCTCGCGCGGGCCAAGCTGACGGCGGACGGGCTGGAGGGCGCCCTGCGCTGGGAGGTCAAGCCGGACAACGCGCCGCCGGAGTCGCTCTGGCGAGGCTTGGCATGACCGCCCGCAGGGTGTTTTTGAGGCGGCTGCTCGCCGACCTCGTCTTTTTCGGCTTTCTGCACAGCCTTCTGTCCGTCGGGGTCTGCGCGGTCTTCCAAGACATGCAGGCCGCGCGCCTCTCGCTGCTGCTGGCCGTCCCGTTTCTCGGCATGTGCGCGCTCAGGTTCTCGGACGTCGGGCTGCCCGCCTTTCTGGCCGGCATATTCGCGCTCGCCGCGTGGCCGCTGCTCCCGTTTTTGCCGTTCCCGCGCGAATTTCCGCAACTGCTGCTCAGGTACGCGTGGCTGCTCCTGCTGCTGGCGTCCGCGCTGCGGGCGCTGATTTTGCGGCTCAGGGCGGCGTCCGGCCTGGAGAGGGGGGGCGTGGCCTTCGCGGTCGCCGTCAACGCGGCGGCAATGCTGGCGTGCGAGCGCTTTGGCCTGGAGGGGGCGCTTCCGGCGCTGTTCCTGTGGGCTTTCGCGTATGCGGCGGCATATGTCGCCCACTCGCAGACGCTGAGGGTGGACGAGTCGCTGTCCATCCTGCCGGCCTCGGCCGAGCGGCCGACGGGGGCGATACTCAGGTTCAACAACGCCATGCTGGCCGCGTTTTTGGCCGCGGCCGGCGCGCTCGCGCTCCTGGCGGCGCGGCTTCCGCTCGGCAGGGCGGCCGGCCTGATCGGGGGCGCCGCGCTGGCGGCGCTGCGCATGTTCGTGTCCGCGCTTTTATATGTCATGCGGCTGTTTTCTTCGGGCGAGGCGCCCCAGCAGGAGGAGCCGCCCCAGCCGCCGCCTGCGGCGGGCGAGCCGTTTGTCATGCCGGAGGCCGCGGAAGCGCCGGCGTGGGCGCAGGCGCTGGGCGCGATCATGCTGCGGCTGGCATGGGTCGCCCTGGCGGCCGCGGCAGCGTTCGCCCTGGCATACGGCTGCTATCGGTTGCACAGGCGCTTTTACGGCGCCCGCTACAGCGACGGCGACCTGCGCGAATACATAGGCCCGGCGCGGGGAGCGGCCGCTGGGCGGGCGAGGGCGAGGGCAAGGGCGGTGCTGGGCTCGCTGGCCCTGCGCCTTTTGCCGAAGACGGAGGCGGAGAGGATAAGGCGCGCCTACTTCAAAAAGGTGCGGCGCCACATAAAGCGCGGGGCGGGCGTGCTGCCGGCCGACACGGCGGGCGAGATCGCGGCGAAAATCCTGCCGAATGAGGACATCGGCGCGCTGACGGCCCTGTACAACCGCGCGCGCTACTCGCGCTGGGACGGCGGGGACGATGGCGAAAGCGCGGGCAGGGGCGGCGAAGACGGCAGGGGCGGCAGGGGCGGCGAGGGCGATTAGCGAGAGTGGGGGCAACGAGAGGCGCGACATATACTGACGAGCATTTGAATTTACCATAAACGCGAGTCAGCAATACTCGTTTCCTCTGTCCGACCGCAAATTGCGGTCGGAATTTCCAATCGCTCACGAGTATAGCCGAAAATTCGCCGCACGAATGCGCGATACATATCAGTCCGTGACGGTCACGACAAGCGTTTCGCCTCCGATGGCAACCAAATAGTAATTTTTGGACGCCGAGAGATTGCTAAAAGTCCCCGACGTCCTGCCCGCGCCCAGCGCAAAAGTCCCTATTGGC
>JAISFK010000467.1 GCA_031263625.1 Clostridiales bacterium | reverse complement strand
GAAGTTTTGAAGCTGGCGCTGGAAGTTGCGCTAATTGCCATTCAGATCTGCCTTCTGCTGAAAAGCAAGAAAGAAAGATAAAGCAGAAACCGCCAAATCTTGATGATTGGCGGTTTCTGTCCCAAGAATCAATGGAGCAGGCCGCTCACCACAAGCGGCAACTCTTATTTATATTGTACGACATCACAGGGCGAAGCGTCAAGCATTTTTTGCGTTGCAAATAGGCGCGTTTTTTGCGGTTTTTGTGTTGCAAATAGGTGCGCCGCGCCGTGCTGGTGTCGGCGCTACCCCTTATTTCGGGCGCGGAGCTCATTTTGCTTGACAATGGCTGCCGATTGGTATTAAGTATTCATATGTGGGCAAGTGGGCAAGTGGGCAAGTGGGCAAGTGGGCAAGTGGGCAAGTGGGCAAGTGGGCAAGTGGGCAAGCTGATAAAGCGAGACAGGGGAGCGGGATGAGCGGGATGGACGCGCGCGCGGGGGACTGGACTGAGATAATCGTGAAGATAGGCGTCGCGGACTGGGAGCGCGCGGAGCCGATTTTTCACATGCTGGCGCCGGCGGGCTTTTACGTGGAGGATTACAGCGCGCTTGAGGACGACGTGCGGGAGATCGCGCACATCGATCTGATAGACGACGAGCTGCTGGCCAAGGACAGGGAAACGGCGCTGATCCATGTGTATGCCGCGCCGGGCGAAAATCCGGGCGAGCTTGCGGCGCTCGCCCGCGAGAGGCTGTCGGCCGCGGGGATCGCCTCCAGCGCCAGCATGGCGGCGGTTCGCGAGGAGGACTGGGCCAACAGCTGGAAAAAATATTTCAAGCCGCTCAGGATCGGGCGCCGCATACTGATAGTGCCGGGGTGGGAGGACCCGCCGGAGGGCGGGGGGCCAAGCGCTTGCGGCGACGGCGGGGCGAGCAACGGAGGGGCAAGCGACGGCGAGGTGAGCGGCGACAGGACGAGCGACGGCGGGATGAGCAACGGCGGGGCGAGCGACGACGGGGCGAGCGGCGAGGATGCGGATGGCGGTTGCGGGCCGGACGGCGTTGCGCCGAACGGCAGCGGGACGGACGGCCGCGAGGCGGGCAGGGATGTCGTTATACGCATTGAGCCGGGCATGGCGTTCGGCACGGGCGGGCACGCTTCGACAAAGCTGTGCCTCGAACTTTTGGAGCGGCGCGCGGCCCCGGCATCGAGGGTTCTGGACGTAGGCGCGGGGAGCGGCATTTTGTCCATCGCGGCCGTTTTGCTCGGGGCCGAATCCGCGCTCGGCGTGGACATCGACCAATACGCGGTGAAGGTCGCCCGCCGGAACGCGGAGCTGAACGGTGCCGGGGACAGGGCCGCCTTTGCGGAGGGCGACCTGGCGGGCAGCGTCAGCGGCGCCTTCGACGTCGTGCTGGCCAATATTGTCGCGGACACGATCATCCGGCTGATGCCGGATCTTGGGCGCTGCCTCGCGCCGGGGGGGACGTTCGTCTGCTCCGGCATCGTCTGCGGCAGGGAGGGCGACGTGCTGGCGGCGCTTGGCGCGCACGGGCTGGCCGCAGTCGAAACGCTGCGCGAGGACGCCTGGGTTGCCATCGCCGCGAAACGCGCATAGCCGCGCCGCGCCCCGCAACAACGCGGCGCTCCAACAATTTTACTGGCCGCAGCGCCCGCGCCCATGCGGCGGGCGCATAGACGACATGTGAAATTCAGCCGCAAATGTGCTACAATACATTTAGCGAGGTGCTTAAACTGTGCGTGTCTATCTCGATAACTGTTGCTACAACCTGCTGAAATTGCCGTTATGAATCCGATTGATTTTTTGAGGAGGCACAATGATGCGGAGCAATACCGTTGTTAAAGATGAAGGCATGCGCGTTCTTGAGGAGCGGCTTGGGCTTGTGGACGCAGAGCGATTTATCGCGCTTTTGCGGCGTGAGCCGTTTGATTATGTCGAATGGCGGCGCGACCTTTATAAAGACGTGCCGCTTGACGAGTTCTTAAAAAACGCTGATAAACACCGCAGAACGGCAGAGGCGTAATAGGCGCAATACTAGTTCAATACTATTCTCAATTTAGATTCTGCCCAAAATCTTTGGGCAGGTTGCTGAAATTAGTATAAGAATAGTATAGCGTCCCGCTGTTTATTCGTCATTATTAGCCGGGCGCACGGGCGTCGCGGCGGAATGGACTGCAAAATGGGCAATAGCGAGAAGGCGGCGGGCCACCCCGCCGTCGCGAGCCTGCCGAGGTTTTTTGCCGAGGCGGGGCAGATAGACGAGCAAATGGGGCGCGCCCGCATCTGCGGGAATGACGTCCGGCACATCCGCGACGTGCTGCGCAGGAAGCCGGGCGACGGCCTCGTCGTGTGCGACGGCTGCGGCATAGACTACGTGTGCGCGATAGCGGAGCTCGGCAGGTCGGAGATCGTCGCCGACATTCTGGAGAGGCGCGTTTCGGCGGGCGAGCCGTCCGTCCAGGCCGTGCTCTGGCAGTGCCAGCCCAAGGGCGACAAGTTCGACCGGATTGTGCGGCAGACCGTGGAGGCGGGCGTCCACGAGATAGTCCCCGTCGTGAGCGAGCGGGCGCTCTACGCGGACTCCCCGCTGGATCAGGGCCCCGCAGTCGAGCGCAGGCTGGCCCGCTGGCGGCGCATAGCCGAGGAGGCCGCGAAGCAGTCGCGGCGCGGCCGCGTACCCGCCATTGGCCGGCCGGCGTATTTCATCGACGCGGTGCGGCAGTGCGCGGACGCCTCCGCGCCCGGAGCCCGCTCCATCATCCCCTACGAGGAATGCGCCGGGTACACGCTCAGGCAGGCGCTGACCGGCGAGGCGGCCGGCGCCGCGCGCATAAACATATTCATCGGCCCAGAGGGCGGGTTCGCCCCAGGCGAGATAGCATACGCGCAGAACGCCGGGATCAGGCCGGTTTCGCTCGGCCCCAGGATACTTAGGACGGAAACCGCCGGGCTGGCGGTCATCTCCGCCATCATGTACGAGCGCGAGGCTTGAGGGGCGCGGGCTCGATATGGCTCGATCCCGTCTTTTCCATTTTATGGGAAATTCAAATGCTCGACAGCATAGAATGGGTTTGGATGTACTCATCTATACTGTCGATGATATAGAGATGCCCTGTAGCGTGCAGCCCCTCGTAACAGCTTTCGATGAAGTCTGTGGCCCCTGTGCGGTACAGATAGTTGAAAGCGTCCTGCCCGCTCATTTTCTTCTCCATCTTGTAAATTTCTACGCAGAAACCCAAGAAAAGAACTTCATCCTTAATTTCATTCTTCATTATTGTTCCTCCGGGAATGTGATTTCCCCTGTGGTCAATTCTTCTTCCAGCATATCGTATAGAATCGGGTAGCTGAGATGCCACAGTTTCGTTTCCTCGTCCTCCAGCAGTTTGTATAGCCGCGAATTATACAAGAGTATGGACGCGCCCTCCGCCGTTATATGGCGGTTGTCCATAAGCAGTTGGATAATGCCCGGCGTGATGAACGCGAGAACCACGCCTATGTTATCTTGATTCGGTGTTTGGTCAGGCATTCTTGATTCCTCCAATCTCGATAGATTTCATAAAGCTGAGCAATGACAATGCCCTCTCGGTAGTGAAACAGTATTGGGTGAATTTTAGCCTATTATAACTAGCCTCATTGACAATACCTCGCTTCCTCTTGGGCTGAATCAGAATATACTAGATAACATTATATCACATGGCATGCACAATTTTAGTAAGCTCGCGC
>JAISFK010000466.1 GCA_031263625.1 Clostridiales bacterium | reverse complement strand
CGCCGGAACCGCCGATTTCATGCTGCCTTTGGCGCTTTCGCGCTTCATCATTTGCATGTGCCATGCTGTTTAGTATACCACGCCCGCCCGCGTTGATCAACACTCGCGCGAATCCCGATGATTCCGCTCGGCCTTGGCCCTGCTCGGCTTTCGTTCTGCTTTCGTTCGGCTTTCGTTCTGCCTTCGCCAAAAGGGCAACAGGCAACAGATGGGAGAATGGATTCCTGCATAAAGCCGGAATCCATTCTCCCATCGCGCCGCGCCCCGGCCCTCGTTTCGCCCGGCTCGGCCGGTCGCCCGGCCTCCGCAACGTTGCGCGCCCCGGCCCTGCCGCGCTGGCCGCCCTCCGCAACGCCGCGCCCTATCCTGGCGGCCCGCCAAACCTCCGTCTCGTACCATCGGCCCGGCCCGCCGAGCCGGCGGGCCGGGGCCTGCGTCACTGCGTGGACTGGCGGCTGACCGTGACCGCCCCGGCGCCCTGGCTGGACGAGGACGCCGCGCCGGCCGTCGTCGTCGCGTCGGGTTTGGGCGGTATGACCAGTTCCTGCCCTATGGTAATATTGGCGGCGTTCGCGATGCCATTGGCCTCCTGAATAAGCGTGTACAGCCTCGCGCTGCCGTAATACCTCTCTGCGATTTTCGAGAGCGTGTCGCCCGACTTGACGGTGTATATCACGATCTCCGGCTCCGTCGTCGTCGCCTCGGTCGTCGTCGCGACAGTGGTCGTGATCTCGTCGTAGGCCGTCGTCGTCTCCCAGTCGTCGCCCTCGCCGTCGTCTCCCTCGTATGCTTCCGTGGTGTCGTCGCCCTCGTCCGTCGAGGACGTGGTGGGGTTGTTCCTGGGAGTGGCCGTCGGCGCCCTGCCGCCCCCCGGCTCGTTGTCGCCGTTGTTCAGCCAGAGCATGTACGAAACGACCAGCACGACCACGAGCACCGCCGTGATCGCGATGCTCGACATGAGCGATTTTTTGCCGGCAAACAGCGGCTTCCTCTGCGGCGGGGGCTCAAACCTCGCGGCCGCGCGCTTCGTGAAGGCGCTGTTGTTCTGGTACGGCGCCCTGGCGATTCGCGTGTCCCTGCCGTCCTGATCCGGGTAGTCGGGCTGCTGCTGCTGCGGCGGTTGCTGCTGCATGGGGCCGGCGCCCGCGGCGGGCCTGCCCTGCATCCCCGACATGCCGCCATACGAGAACTCCGGGCGCCGCTGGAGCGGGCTGATCATGGCCTCCTCCTCGCGGCTCTCCTCAATCCTCACGAGCATGCACGTCATGTTCGACGAGGGATCGTTCTTCACGGCCTCGTTCATCACGGCCCCGCAGATAACGGAGATGTCGTCGCGCATGGCGAGAAAGCTGTCTATGTTATCGTCGCCTATGGAGTCTATGACGGACGACGTGCAGAGCAGGTAGACGTCGCCCTCGCGCGGCTCGAATATCTCCGAAGCCCTGCCGGCGTAGCCGCGCGCGGCGCCCTGGCGCTGCCCCCCGGCCGCCGGCCCCGCCGACGGCGCCCTGCCGAGACCCGCGCCGAGCTTCTTGCCGCCGCCGGACAGCACGCGCAGCGCGCCGCTTCTCAAAAGAAACGCCTCGCACTCGCCCTGCGCCAGTATGGAGCCCTTTTTCTCGCTGAGGACGAAGCCGACCGTCGAAAAGCCCTTCTCGCCGGGGGCCAGCACCCGCTCGGGCGCGTCGTCCTCCGGCTCGTCGTCGTCGTAGGCGCCGTCCTCCGCGCCCTCCGCGTAGCCCTCGTCGCCGCCGTCGCCCTCGCCGCCCGGCCCGCCGGGATAGCGCCCGCCCTCGCCGCCGCCCTCGCCCTCGGAATCGCGGTATTCCCCGCCCTCCGCCTGGCCGTCGTAGCCGTCGCCCATATCCTGGCCGTCGGCGTCCTCGGCGTCGTCCGGCGCGCCGACCGCGTAGTTCGGCAGCTTTATGTCCAGGGAGGCCAGCTTGGGCCCCCTCTGCTGGCCCCCGCCCCTCGGGGTCGCGTATGAGCCGCTGTCGTAGAGCAGGCTCTCCGTGTTTATGAAGCACTCGCCCAGCAGCTCTGTCCGGGATTTTATGTCGCGGGCGCCGCTCTTGAACTGCGAGTATATTTTTTTCAGCTCTTTGATGCCGGAGACGGACGTGTTCAGGTTGTCCGTCGGTTTCGTGTCGCAGACGGCAAAAAAGAAATCTCTGCTCTTTTCTTCTATCGATACATGAGAATTGTCCGGTTCAAAACTGAAAAGCTGCCTTCCATCCAAGATGAAATTATTCGTATTTGTATCATACGCATCGCCCCTGTGCGAAAACACTGATGCGCTGACCTTTTGTTCCGCAGCCATAAAACTATCTCCTTAAATGTTTCATTCGTATCGTGATGCCAGCTTTTCAGCATTCTTTTGTAATAATTTTCCAGTATAAGCAATATAGCACATTAAGTATATATTAAAAACAGCGCCATTTCAATACTAATATGAATAAAATATTAACTGCATTTTTGTGGTCGCTGACAATCTGCGGCCGCGCCCCCGCCGAGGCCGCCGAGGACGCTTTCCTCAAGCCGGGAGATCAGCTTCACGCGCTCCAGGTGCCGGCCGCCGTCGAAAGGCGCGTCCAGCCAGGCATCGACAATGCGCATGGCGAGCCCCTCGCCCACGACGCGCGCGCCCAGCGCGAGGACGTTCGCGTCGTTGTGCCTTCGCGAGAGCTCGGCGCTGTAGGTGTCGCCGCATAGCGCGGCGCGTATGCCCGCGCGCTTGTTGGCCGCGATGGACATGCCTATGCCCGTGCCGCAGATCAGGATCCCGCGCTCGCAGGCGCCGGCGGCGACGGCCTCCGCGACGGCGGCGCCTATCGGGACATAGTCCGCGCCGCGCCCGTCAAACGCGCCGAAATCGCGGCACGGCAGCGCCCGTTCCTCCAGATGCCTGATTATCAGCTCCTTGAGCCGAAATCCCGCGTGATCGCTGCCTATTGCTATCATGTATGCGACCATCTCCCCCCCGCGCTGTTTTTGCCCGCAGCGCCCCCGGCCCCTGCGGCGGCGCCCGGCTATCGCGGCCGCCCGCCATTCGGGGCGAGCCGCCCGCCGCGCCCCGCCATGCTCCGCTTGCGCCGCGCGCCACGGCCCGCTTTCCGCGCTCGCCCTGGCGCGGGCTCTGTCTCTATCCCAGCCTGCCGAGGTTGTCGGCCACCTTCGCGCGCATGGCCTCGTATCCCGCCAGCTTCGCGCGCTCGTCCTCAATCACCGACGCGGGCGCCTTGGACGTGAAGCCCTCGTTCGCGAGCCTCCCGCCTGCGCGCGCTATCTCCCTGTCCAGCCTGTCCAGCTCCTTTTTCAGGCGCTCCGCCTCCTTCTGGACATCGACCAGCTCGCCGAACGGAATGAAGATCTCTGCGCCGTCCACCACGAGCGCCACCGCGCTGTCCGACGCCGCCCGCGCGCGCTCCCCCTCGATCGCGAAGGACGACACGGACGCCAGCCTCTCTATGAACGCCCTGCCCTCGGACAGCGCGTCGGCCTGCTCGCGGCTGTCCGTGACGAACACGGCGCTGGCCTTTTTGCCTGGATGCACGTTCATCTCGGAGCGCCGGTTCCTGATGCTTTTTATGACGGACATGACAAACCTCATCTTGTCCGTGTCGGCCTTTGCCTCCAGCGCCTCGTCGTATTGCGGCCAGGCCGACACCATGACGCTGGCGGCGAAAACCTCGCCGGGCGCCCCGCCGCCGCTGGCCGAGCTATCCGCAGCGCCATTCACGGCGCCGCCGCGCGCGCCGTCTGTCGCGCCGCCCGGCCCGGCCGACTCGCCGAGCGCGGTGTATATCTCCTCGGTTATGAACGGCATGAACGGGTGCAGCAGCTGCGCGCAGCCCTTCAAAACGCCGCGCAGGACGCGTCGCGCGGCCCCGCGCTGCCCGGCGTCCCCGCCAAGGAGCCTGGGCTTGGCCAGCTCGATGTACCAGTCGCAGAACTCGTCCCAGATGAAGTCGTATATCTTTTGCAGGGCCATGCCCAGCTCGAACCTGTCCAGGTGCTCCGTCGCCTCTTTGACAAGCCTGTTGTAGTCCGACAGAATCCAGCGGTCGGCCATCGTGAGCTGCGGGGCGCCATCGCCGCCCTCGCCGGCCGATTGCGCATCAGCCAGCGGCGAACCGCCGCCCGCCATACCGCCGCCATCCCCCTCGCCATCGCCCGATTCGCCGCCAGCCTGCTCCCCGCCGCCCAAATTCATGAGCACGAACCGCGCCGCGTTCCAGAGCTTGTTCGCAAAGTTCCGCGCGGACTCGATTTTTTCGTCCGACAGGCGCAGATCGTTGCCGGGCGCGTTCCCGATGGTGAGCGCGAAGCGCAGCGCGTCCGCCCCGCAGCGCTCGATGACGTCCAGCGGATCCACGCCGTTGCCGAGCGACTTGCTCATCTTGCGGCCCTGCGCGTCGCGCACGAGCCCGTGCATGTAGACGTGCCGGAACGGCACGTCGCCGGTGTGCTTCACGGCCGAGAATATCATGCGGGCGACCCAGAAGAAGATGATGTCGTACCCCGTCACGAGCACGTCCGTCGGGTAAAAATATTCCATTTCGGGCGTCCGCTTGGGCCATCCCATGGTCGAGAACGGCCACAGCGCGGACGAAAACCAGGTGTCGAGCGTGTCCTCGTCCTGCCTCAGCGCGGCGGCGCCGCACTTGGGGCATTTCTCCGGCTTCTGCCGCGCGACCGCTATCTCGCCGCACGCGTCGCAGTAGTACGCCGGAATCCTGTGCCCCCACCACAGCTGGCGCGATATGCACCAGTCCTGTATGTTCTCCATCCAATTAAAGTAGATCTTTGAAAACCTGTCCGGCACGAACCGCGTCCTGCCCTGCCTCACGGCGTCTATCGCTGGGCCCGCCAGCGGCTTCATCTTCACGAACCACTGCGTGGACATGATGGGCTCGATCGTTTCGTGGCAGCGGCTGCACTCGCCCACGCTGTGCGCGCGCGGCTCCGTTTTCGCGAGCAGGCCGGCGGCGTCCAGGTCGGCCACGATCCGCCTGCGCGCCTCGTATCGGTCGAGGCCGCTGTAGGCGCCCGCGTTCTCGTTCATCGCGGCGCGGTCGTCCATGACGCGCAGCCGCGGCAGCCCGTGCCGCAGGCCGACCTCAAAGTCGTTCGGGTCGTGCGCCGGCGTGATTTTCACGGCGCCCGTGCCAAACTCGCTGTCCACGTACTCGTCCGCGATGATCGGAATCTCCCTGCCCGCCAGCGGTAGCATGACCGTCCTGCCGATGTAGCCCGCGTACCTCGGATCGGCGGGGTTGACCGCCACGGCCGTGTCGCCGAGCATTGTCTCGGGGCGCGTGGTCGCGACCGTGATAAAATCGCCGCCGCCGGCCGCCCAAGTCGTCGCGCCAGTGCCGGCCGAACCCGCAGCGCCCGGCGCCGCCCCGGCCGCCGCAACGCCGCCTGCCGCCCCGGTCGTAGCGCCCGCAAGCGCGCCCCCTGCCGCGCCGCCAGCCGGCACGACCGGGTATTTTATGTGCCAGAAGCAGCCGTCCCGCTCGTTGTATTCGACCTCTATGTCCGATATGGACGTGCCGCACCTGGGGCACCAGTTGATGATCCGCTCGCCCTTGTAGATCAGCCCCTCGCCGTAGAGCCTCACGAACACCTCAGCCACGGCCTCCGACAGGCCGGCGTCCATCGTGAAGCGCTCGCGCTCCCAGTCGCACGAGCAGCCGAGCCGCTTGAGCTGTTCAAGTATCTTGCCGCCGTACAGCTCCCGCCAGGCCCACGCCCGCTCGAGGAATTTCTCCCTGCCGATCTCCGCCTTCGACGTGCCCTCGAGCTTCAGCGCCTCGACGATCTTGGCCTCGGTCGCGATGCTCGCGTGATCCGTGCCCGGCATCCACAGCGCGGCGTAGCCCTGCATCCGCTTCCAGCGCACGAGCACGTCCTGCAGCGTGTTGTCAACCGCGTGGCCGACGTGCAGGCGCCCCGTGATGTTGGGGGGCGGTATCACTATCGTGAAAGGCTTTTTGGACTTGTCCGCGGCGGCGTGGAAATAGTTGCCGTCCAGCCATCGCCGGTATATCCGCTTTTCCACGGACGACGGCGCGTACACCTTTTCCAGCTGCTTTCCCTGTTCCATCGGCAAAACGCTTCCTCCCGAGAGACGCCAAATGATCAGCTGGGCGCCGGGCATCCCGCGAGCGGGGCGCCCGATTCGGCTGACCTCACTTTATGCTACCAGAAAG
>JAISFK010000446.1 GCA_031263625.1 Clostridiales bacterium | reverse complement strand
GGGGCCTCAAAGTGCCCCCACAGGCAATCGAGCCAGACGAGCCCGTGCCACTGCAGCCCGTCCTGAAGCTGGCCGTCGGGGCGCACCTCCAGCGCGTCGGCCTCCCCGGCGAGGTAGTCCTCGATGGCAGGCAGCGCCGGCTCGTGGCGCAGGAAGCCCACGCCGGGGTTCATCGCGATGACAGCGGCGGGGTTGCCCGCCCTCGCCGCGGCCAGCCACTCCGAGCCGTCCCCGAAGCGGCTGTTGTCCCAGCCGGCGGGGCCGCGCTCGGAGAGGAAGTCGTATTTGTTCGAGTCGTAGCAGCTGTCGAACCACCAGCCGTCTATGCTCGTCCCCCACTGCACGGCGTATGTTTTCATGACGCCGGTCCACAGCTTTTGGAACTCGCTCTTGTCCGAGGGGTGCAGCTCCCAGCGGAAGGCCCTGCGCATTTCCTCGGCCTCGTGGTTGACCTCGGTCTGGAAGTAGGCGATGAGCCGGATGCCCCTGCTGTGCAGCGCGGCGCCCAGGTCGCGCACGAGATCCCGCCGCGAGCAGTGGCCGGGGTAGATCCGCTCGATCTCCGCGTTAGGGGCGCAGAAGTCGCCGAAATGCCCCACTGTGAATATCAGCCACTTGGCGCCCGCGCCGAGCAGGGCGTCCGCGAAGCTCTCTGCGGGGAAGCGCTCCACGCGCCTGTTCCAGTCCGGATCCGGGGCGCCCGCGCGCGGCATCGTCCGTTGCGTCCAGTGCGCCATCACGCCGAATGGCCCGGCCCTCATCCATTCGATCTTTCCCATATATCCTCCATATATTTCATAGTCAAGCCGCCGGGCGGCCCCAGCCGCCGCGCTCTGGACGGCGCGTTACAGTTCAGAGGTACACCGGCCAGCATACAGATGCGACCTATTCGGTTCCCTGTCATTTGTGGGCTTGTCCCGGAATCCAGCCTTTGATTTTTGGATTCTGGGACGAGCCCTCAAATGACGTGCCTTTGGATTTCAGCGGTATCTAAGCACTTTTAGTGCCCGCCGTCGCGCTCTGGACGGGCGGCCCCAGCCGCCGCGTCTTGCGCCGGCCGTCAGGGCCTGCGCCGGCCGCCGGGCCTTGCCTCAGCCGCCGATCCGGCCCCGGCCCGTCAGGAAAACTCCCGCGCGCCGCCCAAAAGCTTCCCGTATTGGGCTTTTAGCCCCTTCAGCTTCTTCAGGCTGTCGTCCAGGCCGCCGGCCCTGTTGCGCGCCAGCCAGAGCGCCTCGTGCTGCTGGAGCAGGACGTCCATCTCGCCGTCCATGCGCTCCAGCAGGGGCAAAATGGCGTCGCCGCCTCTATCTCCGGCACCGCCGCCGGAGCTGTCGCCAATACCGCCGCTATCTTCAGCCCTGCTGGCGTTACCGTTGGCGTTGCCGCTATCGCAACTTGCGTCGCCATCACCAGCGCCGGAGCTGCCACTGGAGCTGTCGCCGCCGCTGCCCGCGTCGCTTGCGCCGCCCGCCCTGCGCTCCATCAGCAGCCTCAGCGTCCCGACGTCGCAGCCGTGCCGCACGAACCGCGCCGCGTTGCGAAACTCGCCGTCGATCAGGGCCGCGTCGTCGCACGACAGGCGCGTTTCGCACAGCCGATGCTCCAGTATGCCCGCGTGTTCGCGTATGACAGTAAAATCATCGACGGTGGCGCTCGCCTCCGCTTCTGCCTGCGCGTCAGGTTCCTTCGCCTGTGCGCCCGCTCCATCTGCGGGGCCTGCTACGTCTGCCGCGCCCGCTGCCGTCTCCGCATCTGCCCCCGCTTGTTGCGCCACCGCCTGCCGCGCCCACGCTTCCGCGCCGTCAAATTCGGAGTACAGCGCCTTCGCCACCGCCGTCGCGTTGCGCCCCCTGACTCTCTCATTCAAATAGTAGTTGCCAAGCGCCATGATCATGCCGCCCATGCGGCGGCTCTCGTCTTGGAACACGAACCTGTCCAGCGCGGCCGCGACGTCGATCCACCTGTTTCGCTCCGCGCCCCAGCTCAGGGCCGCCCCGTAGGCGAAGCCCGGATAGCTGAACGGCAGGTACTGCCAGTGGCCGTTGTCGCCCCAGTCCGTGAGCAGGTAGCCGATCGCCCCGTTCTCCCTGCCGTGCACCGCCGCGTTCAAAAGGTTGGCCTGCATGTTCCTCGTGCGGCCCGTAAGGGAGTTCCACGTGCTCGTGCCGGGGCAGACGTAAAACGGGATGCCCGCGTCCCGCAGCCTCTTGCCGTCCTCGCGGAACGGGTGGCCGGCCTCGTAGCCCCACTCCATCGCGACGGCGTCGCCCGGCAACTCGCCGATCAGCTCTGGGTGCTCCATGATGATGTCGCACCAGAACATCATCCGCTTTCCGCGGCTTTTCGCCACGCCGCTCACTTTTTGCAGGAACTCCAGGTACACCCGCCCGGTCCCGCGCTCCTCGCAGATGGCGCGGGATTTCCCCTGGCCGAGCTCGACGGTTTCGTCGCAGCCGACGTTGAAAAGATCCGACGAAAAATACGGGAGCAGATCGGCGGCCATGGCCTCTATGAGCTTTATGGAGCCGGGATCCGACGGATCCAGGGTTTCGGGCCGCTGAACCTTGCCTGGCGCCCACGGGGCGTCGTACCCGGCCGGGCACTCGGCGAGCCGGGCAAATTCCCGCCTGCCCAGCCACGCGCCCATGTGCCCGAAGCAGTTCTGGTTCGGGACCAGCTCGATGAACCTCTGCGCGCAGTACCTGTCGAACTCCAGCACCTCCTCGCCGGTCATGGGCGTGCCGCCCTGCCAGACCTGCGGAAACGAGGGGTACGCGAACGAAAAGCCCTCGACGTACAGCTGGAGCTGGTTCATCTTGAAGCCGGCCATGAAATCGACGAGCCGGCGCAGCGTGTCCATCGTCGGTATTTTGTCCCTGCTGATGTCGAGCATGATGCCCCTCGCGGGGAAATCCGGCGCGTCCCGGATCTCCATGCACGGGATCCGCCTGCCGTACTGGGCGATCAGCTGGATGAGCGTGCTGACGGCGTGAAACGCCCCGGCGGGGCTGCCGAACCTGATGCAGGCGCCGTCCTGCCCGATGTCCAG
>JAISFK010000403.1 GCA_031263625.1 Clostridiales bacterium | reverse complement strand
GCCGCGCCCGCCTTCACCTCCGCCAAATCAAACAGCTCGCCGTTCTGCCCCGCTATCGTCACATTGCCGTTCTGCCCCGCTATCGCCATATCGCCGCACCGTCCCGTCCGTTTTTGCCTGTTCCTTATACTATGGCACTATGACGATATTGTATCACTAATTTGCGCGCGGCGCAGAAATTTCTTCGGCACCTTGCACACGTATGACCATGTGGGATTTACAAACTGCGTGTTGCGCGCCTGCATCACCTGCCCCAGCAGCAGGTAGCCTTCTTTTTTGGGAATGCCGTACTCGCCCTCCATCCAGGACAATAGCTGGGAAACGCCCAAATAAAAGGACGTCTCCAGGGATTTGTCGCTCGCGACTGTCATCAGGCAGTCCGCGTTTTCCACGCGCACGCAGCCGTATGCCTCGGGGCGCCTCACGGCCCGCGCCCTTAGCTTCACGACCGAGCGGCACTCAATGCCGCCCGAGCAGTTTATCTCCCCGTCGCCCTGCAGCGCGTGGACGTCCCCTATGTGCAGCAGCGCTCCGTCCACTTCCACCGGCAGGTACACGGTGCAGCCCTCGGCTATCTCCTGCACGTCCATGTTGCCGCCGTGCGCGCCCGCCCTGGCATTGGACAGCGCCTCCCCGGCGGGCGCCGTGCCCAGGGTGCCTATCATGGGCGAAAGCGGCAGCTTCACCGCGTCGCTCCAGAGCGCGAACTCGCCGTCGAGGCGCACGGTTTTGGCGTAGACTCCCCAGTCCGTCGGATAAATCCTTTCGGCAAGCGGGTTCAGCTTCGTGTCAAAGCCCGTGTACCCAAGCGCGTCCGGCTCAATGCGCAGAACGTCCACGGCGAGCATGTCGCCCGGCTTGGCGCCGTCTATGGCCACGACGACGGTTGGGTTCAGCGCGCAGGTTTTGTCCGGCGTCCAGCAGTCCTCCGCGCGGGCCAGCCACCCGCCCGTGCAAAGCTCGGTTTCCGCCAAAAACTCCTCCCCCTGCGCGACCGTGAGCTGCGCCGGGTTCAGCGGGCTATGGTAATTGTATGTGATGGTTCTCAGCGCTTTTTGCATGAATCCTCCCTGTCTGTTTTTTTGCCCGCGCCGCTGCCGCGCGCGCACCCGCGCCCCGCGCGAGCGGACGAGCCGGCAAGTGCGCGAGCGCGCGGGCGTTGCATTTCGCGTTTCATTGGTATCTGAACGCTACCCTTGGCTCTTCTTTTTTGTGCCTCCCGCCCAGCGCACCGTAAATCTGCGCCGCAAGGTCTTGCGCAAGGCTGCACGGCTTGCCCATGTAGAGCTGGGGCAGGCAATATCCGCCCATGCTGTCGTCGAAATGCCAGTAGCGGGGCGGCGTGTCCACAAAAGGCGGCTTGCGCGTGAACCAGTCCTCGTTGCTCTTGCGCCCATAGGCCGCGTTGATGATGGCGTCCAGCTTGCCCCGCGCCGGCGCGGCCGCGAAATGCTGGACAAGATCCGCAAGCTGCACCGCGTTTCTCAGAACCTTCAGCCGAATGGATGGCAACGGCCCCTCCAAGCCAAAATAGGAGCCGGGGTAGAACAGCGACGTGCCGCCCAAGTCCGCCGGGCACACCAGCGGATCCTCGCCGAAGCCGGTCGCGTTCCAAACGGTAAAACCCGTCGCGCCGGTCATCATGGCTTGCAGGGGCCACAGAAACACGCTGCCCAGGCTTTCCTCCAGGGATTTGAGCACGCCGCCGTAAATCCACAGAATGTTGCCCTTCGCGCGCATGACGGGGACGCTCTCCGGAAACCAGTTGAACATGCCGAACCCGGCCACCCACATCTTGCAGTAGTCGGAGAACCGATGGTCGAAGTGGTTGCCAAAGTGGTTGGACGAATCCATGCGGAACACGAAGCGCGCGCGGGACGCCTCAAAAACGCCTTTTACGATATCGTAGTAATCGTCCACGACGTCCTGATCGTGCTCGTACCAAATCTCGTCCACCGTGTACGGGAAGAATCGGTAGTCCTTCTTATGGTTCAGCAGTATCTCGAACACGGTGGAATACCAGCCTTTTTCCTCGAAATGGCTCGCAAATTCCGCCAAAACGCGCCTGTATTCCGTGCGGTATCCTTTCTGCCCCCACTTTTCGTAATTGGCCGGCCAGCCCAAATTGAACGGCAAGTACATAAACTCCAGCGGGTGCCCGCCGTTTTTGCAGCCGGCGAACGCGGAGCCGTCCAGATACGGGCCGAAATGCTCGTCAAAGCCGCGCCACGATTTCACGCGGATATGCTTTCCTTCGCCTTCCAGCTCCGGCATAAACGTTTTTGGCATGGCCCCGGAATGGCGGTACGGCAAATTGTGGTACAGGCATCGGTGCTCCCTGGCCATGCGAAAAAAGCCCTGCTCCACTTTCAGGTAGCTGCCGTCCTCATAGCGGGCCGGATTGCCGCTCAGCGATGCGAAATGCGGGGAGAGCGAATCCGCGTAGTTGTTCAGATCCGCAGTGACAGACGATTTGTCGGGCAATGTCTCGCCGTACACTTCCACCTCGATTTGAAAGGCGCGCGCCTCGCCGTTCGCCCGCGCGCGGATCGTTCCGGCGTAGGCGCCTGCGGGAACCGCCCTGTCTATCCAGAGATCCACCCACACGGCCCCGGCTCGCTGATCCGGCAGATAGCCCTCGTCCATGGGCAACTTGAATGCGCCGCCGTTGGGCAGCATGAACGCGCCGCCTGCCGGCAGCCGAAACTCCGGGCCCCCGGCGCCCATGGGCAGCAGCAGGTCCGGCACAAGCCTGCCGCCGATTCTGTGGAACCACTGCGCGTAAACGGCATAGCCACTTTTTGCTATTTCGCCGCCCTCGCCCGCCAAGTCTGTGAACTCCACTGAAAAATCATCCAGCCGCCCTGAATCCGGGCGCAATCCTATCTGGAAAGAAACAAACTGGTTTCTGACAGTCTTTAGCCGGATGGCGCCCGCGATGGCCGCGCTTTCCGGCGCGTCCTCCTCTATGAAGGCGCCGTTCAAACCGTTGATGCGCAAAAAATCGTGGTACAGGAATACTTCCTTCGCTTCCATTGCATCCCCCTTCTATGGCATGATTATACGTCCACCGCGCACGAGTTTCCGGACAGCAGCTCCAGCGCGCCCACAATCTCCGCGTCGCTGTTTTTCACCGGATAGTAGCGGGATATCCCGCCCGCTTCGCGCTCAGCGCTGGCGGCGCGGCCCGAAAAAGCGGCTTCGAGGGCCGGCGAAACCGGCGACGGCGCGTAGCCTTCGACGGGCAGCGCGCGGCCCGCCACGACAGGCACCGCCATTGACGCATTGTCCGGCCGCCTCTGCCAGAGAATGGCGGTGATCCCCAGCGACGGGTTGAGGCGCTCTATTTTCATAATGGTCTTTTTGCAGGCGTTAAACTTGTCGAAATCGTAATCCGTGTGCCCGTATTTGTCCAGCAAAACATCCTCCAGGCTGTCGCCGTCCAGAAAAATCAAGCCGATGTGCGCCACGCTGTCCGCGTCCAACTCCAAATAACTCGCCATAAGCCACGTCCTTTCTTAGCCAAATGCGCTCGCGCTCGCACGCGCATTCAAATTAGCGCCCGCGCAGGCGCCCGCCGCTTGCCATTCCCCACCGCTTGCCATTCCCCACCGCTTGCCGCTTGCCGCGCTCCCCCCAGCTTACTGCGCTCTCCCCGATTGCCGCGCTCCCCCAACTCGCCGCGCTTTCAGGCGTTTCCCGCCTGCAGCGCGATCAGCCATCCCTTGCCTGCGGGCACTGGGATGGCGCCGTCCAGGCTGAACTCCCGCTCCTCCTGGAAACCCTCGATGGCCGGCGCGCAGAGGCTCGCGCCCTGCGGGTCGATTCCCAGCGCGGCGTAGTCCACGCTCAGGCGCACCAGCCGCTCCTCGCACGCCCAGCTCGCCAGCGCTATCACGCACGCGCCGGGCCTGCGGTACACCGTCGCGCGCACGTCGCCGCTGTCCGCGCGCACCGGGCACTCGCCGTTCCAAAAGCCCACCAGAACGGCGTCCCGCAGCTGCCAGGAGCGCCAAAAGCGCCACAGGCCGGAGGGGTCGCGCTCATTCGGCGCGCGGTTGCTCATGCCAAAAAGCATCCCGCGCCAAATGTTGCCCCCGTCCTGCAGCATCTCGCCCATCATGCCGAAGGGGATGCCGCTTATCTCCACCAGCCAGGCGTCCGGCGGCACCGCGTAGTCAAAGCCCTCGCCGAACCAGATGCGGTCTATGAAGGCGAAGCTGTCAATGTACAGGTTCATGCTGTTCGCGTATCCCGCAAGGCTGGAATCGTCGCAGGTGTTGTTGCGGAAATAGTTCCAGGAGTGCAGATCCACCGTGCAGCCGGGGTGGTGGCGGTCCAGAATCTTGCGCAGCCGCTTCATGACCGTGCGGTCGAACGCGGCGTCGTCAAAATACAGCCCGTCCATGCCCGTGCGATCGAGCAGCCACTGGAGCCCCTCCAAAAAATAGTTGTTGAACCGCGACATGGGGGCGGCCACGACGGACGCCTCCAGCTCGTCCCGGTACGGCCCGCTGTTTATTTTCTGGCGCCAGGCGGCCATGTAGTTTTTCCGTATGTGCCTCGCCATCCATTCGTCCGCGTATGGGACGCTGCCCTGGAAGCTGCCGCCTATCTCGCGCGCGGAAGGGATGATCTCGTCCCCCAGGCTTTGAAACGCCCAAAACTCCACGGCGTGCACCGTGATCTCCTTCACGGTGTAGTAGAGCTTCGTGCGCGCGCCCTGCCTGTGCCCCTCCTCCACCAGGCCCGCCAGCGCCCGCGTTTCAAAGAACGGGTAGTTGATATACGGGTTGTATCGGTTGGCGTGGTGCAGGTTTACGACGTTGCAGCCTTTTGCCGCCACATCCCGCCAGTCCTCCGGCACGGCGTGGTAGTAGTGGTCGTGCCAGTGCTCCTCCTTGTTTATGGGCTTCACGGGCGTTATGGCCAGATCGAACATGAAGTTCAGCGTTTCGCCCTTTCTCATGGAGCGCTTCCCGCTGTACGCGGCGAACAGCGCCGCGCCGCCGCTTCCGCCGCCATGCCCATCGCTGCCGTCCCCGCTCCCCCCGGCGGCGCCGCGCACCGTCACGCCGCCAGCGCCTCCGTTGTCCCACGCCTTTGGGATTTTCAGCGGGGAGTAGTGGTAATAGATGAGCATGTACGGCTTTTCGTATGTCCTGTCCTTCAGGCGAACCATGAGCCCGGCGTTGACGTCGCCCATCCAAAGCGTGTCCTGGTTCAGGGCGGGATCCCATTTCCAGTCCAGCCCGCCTTTTCGCAGGCCCCCCAAGCGGTCCAGCCCCATCCAGTACTTGGAGGCGGCCGTGCTGAACGGCAGCGAAAGCGCTATGTCCTCGATCTCCGCGTCGCGCGACGCCGTGACGTCCACGGAGTATTGCAGATATCCGTCGTATTCCATGCTGCCTTCGAGGCGCATCTGCAGGTCCCCGGCCTGCCATGCGCTCTCCCACGCCACAATGCCGTCTGACTCGCGCGTGAAGCGCAGAGGGGACAGCGCGCGGGCGGGGGCAGCGCGGGCGGCATCGGCGCTGGCAACATCGGCGCTGGCGCCGGGCGCGGCCATTTTTGCGGCAAAAGCCGCAGGCGCCGCCAAAATTTCCGTGGGGGTTTGGGACACATACTCATTCGTGGGAGCGAAGAAGCTCCGAATGCCCGCCGGCAGGCCGTCGTCCCCCAGCGCCACGCTGTGGCCTAGCCCGGATACTGTCTTGCCGCGCACCCGCAGGGGCGTGAACGGGGCCGTGATTTTATCGTCAATGGCGATGCCCGAATTGAGCCAGCGCAGGCGCGAATGGCGCCATGGCTCGCTGTCGCCGCAGTCCGCCAGCGCCTCGCCGCGCACGTCTATGCGCACGTCTATGCGCGCCTGCGTCCGCCCGGGCGCGCCTTCCCCGGCAAAGACGGTCAAGGCGCCCTCTATGGGCGAAGACCTGCCGTCCGGCACTGCCACGCCGAACCAGAACGGCACTGCCTCGCGCGGCCGCAGAAACACTTCCTTGGCCAGCTTGCGCCCCAGGCAGTCCGCGCCGCCCAGATTAAAGCAGTCCGGCGCGGGCGCGTTCCCTTCCCAGCTCGCGGCGACCGGCCCAACGGCGCGCTCCGAGTACAGCACCACCTGGAACGCATAGTACTCGCCGGGCTGGGCGCAGCCGCGGAACTCGCGCGGCGCGAAATCGGGCGACAGCCAGCGCGCGGGGAAGAACTCAATATCGTGGTAGGGAAGGCTCCTGTCCTCCGCAGCGGCAAAAAAGCCGTCGCCGGCGCGCCTCGCGAGAAATTCCTCCATTTCCGCGGCCGACATGGGCGCGTCGCTTTCCACCCAGCGAAGAAGCTCCCTTTCCTTTTTCATGTCATATTCCGCGCCGTGCTTCGCGTCGTGTTTCATGCCACATTCCATGCCATGCTTCATATCGTGTTTCGCGTCATGCATATTCGATGTACCCTTCCCTGCCCAGAAGCTCAAAATACGGCAGCATCCATTTCAGGCTGTCCGCGACTGCGTCCTCGGAGTCCCCGCCTGTTTCCGCCGCGAACAGGCTGGCGATTTCCAGGACGCTGCGCTTCCCGTCCGCCCAGAACAGCGGAAGGTTCAGCTCGCTGTTCCAGGCGGGGTCGAAGCCGGAGGCCGCCAGATGGGGCTTGGCGCCAAACGTGAGGCAGCCCTTCACCTTGCGCCTGGGCACCCGCCGGAGGCCGGGATCAGAGCCGGCCGCCTCGGATATCCGCCGAAACGCGCCCGAGAACGCCGGCAAATCCGCGCCGGCGCAAGCGCCAGAGTCAGCGTCAGCGCTCTCCCATGCAGCGCCTGCCGCGCGAGCGCCTCGCTTGATCGCGCCCGCTTGCTCGCCGGCGCGCCCGCCTTTGCCCGCCGCGCCGGCGCCCGCCCCATCCGCCCCATCCGCGCCAGCGCGAAAGCGCTCCGCCGAATCGGCGGCAATGCGCGAAACCTCTTGCCTGAGAAGCGAAGCGGGGAACCCCGCGCCAGCCGGAAGAATGGCGCCTGCGGCCGCCGCCGCGCGCAACCGCATGGCCTCCGCCTCCCCGGCGCCCGCCTGCGCCAAATAATACAGGTACGCGCCCGCAATCGCCGCGTTGCGCGAGAGAACGCCGGGATCTATCCGTTCCGGCGTGTCCAGCGACGAGTGGTAGCTGAGCGCCGGCTCCGCCACCAGGGCCACCGTGGGCACGCCCCAGACGGGATCCCCCAAAATATTGTCCGTGCCGACCTTGAACGCCACGTCGCGCCTCGGCACGGCCTTGCCCGAATATTGCTCGTAAGCCGCGCAAATGTCGCCTATAAGCGCGTCCGCGAACGAGAAGCTTGAAAGCGGGCCGCGCCATACGCCGGTGAGCGTGTTTTCCGTGGCATCCGCGCCAACCATGTCCAAAACGATGGCGGCCGCGGTCCCGGCCATGCGCTCCGGGTGCGCGAGCGCGTATGCCGTCGGCCCCGCGCACTCATAGCCGAGCACGAAGCGGACGCCGCGGCGGGGCCTTGCGAGGGCGCCTGTCCGCGCGCCCTCGGCCATGCACCTGGCCAGCTCCAGAATGGCCGCGCAGCCGGACGCGTTGTCGTTTGCGCCGGGCTCGTACAGGTGCCCGCAGATCATAACCTCCGCGCCCGGCTCGCTCCCCTCCAGGAGCGCGGATATAACGGAAACGCTCCCGTCGTACTGGCGGGCGCTGACCCGCGCGCCCAGCGCGACCCGCTCCCCGCGCGCCAGCCTCTCGCGCAGGGCGTCCCCGTTCGCCGGGGAGAGCGAGAAAGCCCACAGCCCCGTGCCGTTGGCGGGCACGGCGAACGCGTTGTCCCACCGACTGGCGTCGCGCACGGCCTCGCGGCTGTCCCGTATGCCCGGCCACAGCGGGATATAGTCCGACGCGATGCCTATCGCGCCGCAGCGCCGCGCCAGCGGGATCATGTCCGCCGCCGGGCGCGACGTGAGCAGAATTTTCCCCGCGAGCCCCTCGCCGGGCGCGCCTGGATCGTCCGCCAGGGCGGCCTCGGCCGTCACGCCGCCCTCCGGCGTGGGCGCGCTGTACATCGCGAGGCTGCACGGCGTACGCTCGTAGTCCGCCAAAACGCGCCCGCCGTCCGCGATCAGCGTCGCGCTCTCCGCGTCCCAGGCCCTGGGCACCACCCAGTCGCCATAGGCGGTCCTGCCGTCGGCCGCAAGCCGCAGCTCCTCCACTTGTGCCAGCCCGGCCTCCGCGAAAAAACGCGCGCAGTCTGCGGCCGTTTTTTGGAAGGACGAAAAGCGGAACCACCTGTCGTTTTCCCAAATGCCGCGCAGGCGCGACATGCAGGACTCCGCGTCAAACAGGCGCTCCAGCGCCGAAAATATCCCATGCAGCTCCATTATGGCAGAATCCCCCTCACGCCCTCATCCGAAAATCCAGCGCCGCCGGGATCGGGTGCTCCCGCAGCGCGCGCGCCTTCAGCTCGTCGCTCACCGCAAGCCCTTCGGCCTTGGCGATTTTTCGGGCGTGCAGCAGCACCCACAAATCCGAAAGCGCGAGTTCCCCTTCCCTCAAATCCGCCATCTGGATGCCGCCCTCCAGTATGGCCAGCCCTGTGTCGAAATCGTCGGCCATAACCGCCGCCTGCGCCCGCATTGCGCGCAGCCGCCCGTGCTCCCGCAGGGCATGTGGCAGGCGCCCGTAAAACCTGGCAAACTCCGCGAGGCGCCCCGCGTCCAAAAGCGCCTTGCCGCATTCCACGGCCATTGGCCGAATGGGCAGCAAATCGGCCGCTTCCAGCAGCTTGTCGGCCGCCTCCTCCCGATCGCCCGCTATTTGCGCAAGAACAGCCAAATTCCGCTTCGCCCACCCGTTCGGCGTTCTGGCGTCCGACGTCTCGAACGCCTTTTTCGCCTTGTCCAGTTCGCCGGCCGCCGCGCGCATGACGCCCAGCTGCAGCCAGGCGTGCCAGTGGTCGCTTCCGCCCCGCGCCGCCTTTTCCAGAAGCGGGAGCCACTCGGCCTGCGCCATATAGGCCGCAGGCTCATCGCCTGCGGGCTGGTCCGGGAACGTCCCGCTCCGCAGCAGTTCCAGCCACGGCGCCTGATCCCCTGTCATGGATTCCTCGGAAAACACAGCCGCCTCCCCGTCAAAGCGATCGCGCTTTCCCTGCCGCAAAAGCTCGAGGGCCGCCCAGCCGCTGCCATGCGCCATGGGCGAGGCCGGCGCGGCCAGCGCCTCGCCGGAATCCGCGAAAGCGCGCTCCAGCGCCTCGCGCGGCAGGATCTCCGAAAGCCGCCGCTCCACATGCGTGTACGCTTCGCGCCAGTCCGCGCCGTGCGCCTTTTTCGGATCCGCCCGCATGTATCCGTAGGCTTCCAGCCACTCCCATGCGGCGCCCGCCGGCATTGGCACGTGCTGCATCTGCGTGTGCGCGAGGCCGGCCTGTATCTCGCAGTAGGCGCTACCGGGCACGGAGAGGAACGACTGCCAGCGCCTGCCGCCGGCGCCGTTGCCCCACATGAACAGCTTGCGCCCGATCAGGCGATCCGTGGACGCCTGCGCGATGCCCTCGCCGCTCTCGTCGAGCGCGGCCTCCCATTTGCGCCCTCCGGCGGGGATGTCGTAAAAAAAGTCCTGCGAATGCGGCCCTCTGGCCGAGTAGCTCTTGTCTATGCCGTCGTTCACCGGGACGGGCACAAGCCGGACAGTCCTGTCGTACCCGTAGCTGTACGCCGCGTCCGCGCGCGTCAGCACCCTCGTGCCAGGCGTTTCGTCCACGGCCGCGTTTGACCACCAGTACATGGGGGTTTCCTCGCCGCGCGTGTTTTTGATCCGCACGCGCACATAAAGAAAGCGGGAACCCTCCGGCAAAAAGGCGTCTATCTGGTAACTGGCCCTCCGTATGCGCTCCCACTCGTACATCCGCAGCACGGGCGTCCCGTCTGAAAGCGCCGCCCGCGCCACGTGCAGCTGGGAAAGCGTGAAAGGCGAGTGCCCGGCGATGCCGACGTTCCACTCCACGCCGCCCGAAATCCAGGCGTTGCGCAGCGCCAGGTTGGCGGGCTGGAAAACCGGGTTCGCGTGCAAAAGCTCGCGGCCGCGCTCCTTGTCGAGCAGTGACCACAGCCTGCCCCCAAAGCTGGGGATGAATACGGCTTTCACGCGCTCGTTTTCCAGCGTGGCGCAGGGGAAGCTCTTTTCCGTTTTTTCCCTGTTGTAGCCGTCCTGAATCCGATATGGCAGCACGGACGAGATCTTTCCGTAGGAAAAGAGCGGGCGCTCGTCCTCCGGGATGCTTTCGTCCAGAGTCGCGGAGGGAACGCGGAAATCCTGCGCGGCGCGGATGTCGGGCAGCGGGTTTTCCGGGCCGAGATCCGCGCCCGGCATGGTTATGGCGCCGAACGTGAGCGATGTGCGCATGATGGATGCTCCTTTGCGATAAATAACGTTAATGACAACGTTAATATATTGCGCCGAATTGCCTTGTCATTTGCCATAATAGCACACCCCGCCCCGTTGCGCAATACCCCGCGCCATGCGAATTTACGTGAATTTACGCGCGAATTTCACGAATTTCACGCGCATGCAGACTACTTGCCTACTTGCGGATGGCATGCGGCCTGCAGTCGCTGCTTGCAGTCGGCAGGCGGCTTGCTGGCCGAGGCCGGCCTGGCAGACCTTGGGCAGGCAGACCTTGCGGCCTTGCGGCTCTGCGCTCTGCGGCTCTGGCGGGCCTTGATTTGTTCCCGGCTATATGGTATTATTCCGCATGTGCAAGAATCGCGCCGTGGCCATGGAACGCGGGACGCGCGCGCCGTGTGCGTGGGGCATGGGACACGCGGCACGGCTCGCCCTGCGCCCGCTTTCGCGGCGCAATCGCGGAGGGAGGCCCATTCATTGGGAGGGATCACGCTAAAAGAGCTTTCCAAGCTCGCACATTTGTCGCCGAACACCATTTCCCGCGCCCTCAACGACAAGGACGGGGTGAACGAGGAAACGCGGAAGCGCGTGCGCAAGCTGGCGGAGGAGCACAGCTACAGGCCGGACATGATCGCCCGCTGCATGCGCGGCGGCAAGAGCAGCATGCTCGGCGTCATCGTCGGCGACATCACCGACCGCTTTTTTGTGGAACTCATATCCGGCGTCGAGGAGGAGGCCGTGAAGGAGTCGATGATCCTCATCATCGGCAACACGGGCGAGAGCCTCGCAAGGCAACAGTCGCAGCTGGACACGCTGCTGTCCTACAGCTGCAGGGATTTTGTGATCACGCCGGTGGATGAAAACCCGTCCCTCATTGAAATGCTCCGCAAGGAAAACGCGAATTTCGTCATAGCGGACCGCATAATCACGGGCGCCACGGGCTTTGACCAGGTGAGCATAAACAACCGCCTGGACTCGTTCCGCGCCGTGGAGCA
>JAISFK010000399.1 GCA_031263625.1 Clostridiales bacterium | reverse complement strand
GGCCTCGGCGCCAACTCCACCAACCCTGAATTTTATTCGCAGTACGATCAGCAAGACGCGCTGGGCGGCATTTCCGTCGTCAAGACGGCGCCTCCTGGCGACGGCGAGATAGTGGCGATCAGCGGCGCGACCATCACGTCCAACGCCGTCAACTCGGCCGTAAAAGCCGCCGCCGAGGCGGCGCGCGGCCTTTTGGGGCAGCAATAGCGCAAGAAAGGACGTTTGTATCATATGAGCGACAACATCATGGCCGTCGGCGCGGGCGCCGGCGAACAAACAGCCGGCGGCGGCGCGGGCGGCGGCCCGCCGTGGGGCGGCGTGGCCAGCGCTACCAGCGCGATTGGCTCCGCTGGCGCATCTCGCGTTGCCCGCGCGGGCAATATCGCCGGCTCGATCAGCGCCTCCGGCGCCGGAATTGCCGCTGGCGCCGTTGCTTCCTCTACCTCCGCTGACGCCTCCGGCGCCGGCATTGCCGCCGATGCCGCTGGCGCCGTTGCATACACTGCCTCTGCTGCCTCCGCTGATGTCTCCAGCGCTGCCAGCGCGGATGACTCCGCTGGCGCAACTGGCGCAACCAGCACAATTGAAGCGGCGCGGGGCAACGGGCTTGTCGCCGTGATCAGGAACGGCCTGCTCGACGAGAACCCGACATTCCGGCTCATCCTCGGCACCTGCCCGACGCTCGCGGTCACGACGTCCGCGATAAACGGCGTCGGCATGGGCCTGTCGGCGATGATCGTGCTTATCTGCTCAAACGTCGTCATATCGCTCATACGCAAGCTGATCCCGGACACCGTGCGCATACCCGCGTTCGTCACGGTGATCGCGGGCTTCGTGACGATAGTGGACCTGCTGCTGCACGCATACGTGCCGTCGCTCTACTCGGCGCTGGGCATATTCATCCCGCTCATAGTCGTCAACTGCATAATACTCGCTCGCGCGGAAATGTTCGCGTGCAAGAACTCCGTCATGCGATCGGCCGCGGACGGGCTGGGCATGGGGCTGGGCTTCACCGCGGCGCTCCTGCTGATCGGCAGCTTCCGCGAGCTGCTCGGCAACGGGACGATTTTCGGCATCACCGTGACGCAGAGCCTCTTTACGCCGGCGGCGCTCATGCTGCTGCCGCCCGGCGGCTTTCTGGCATACGGCACGATCCTGGCGATCATCAACAAGGTCACGAGCAGAAAGACGGCGGTCGCAGGGTGCGACGGCTGCCCCGTCAAATGCGGGCTGGCCGGCAAGGCGTCGGGCCGCACGGCAGACGGCGCGGCGAGCGGCGCCCAATGAGCGGCGCATCAAAGCAACTGATAAGGCTTTTGGATAAGGCGAGGTAAAACGCGATGGTTAGGGATTTATTCATCATAGTTCTGTCCACGATATTGGTAAACAACTTCGTGCTGAGCCGATTTTTGGGCATATGCCCGTTCCTCGGCGTCTCGAAGAAGCTGGACACGGCGCTGGGCATGAGCGGCGCGGTCGTATTTGTCATGACCGCGGCCTCGGCGGTCACATGGCTGCTGAACCGCTTTCTGCTGGTGCCCTACGGCCTTGACGCATATTTGCAGACGCTCCTGTTCATACTCGTGATCGCGGCGCTCGTGCAGTTCATCGAGATTGTAATGAAGAAGTTCATGCCGCCGCTATACAACGCGCTGGGCATATACCTGCCGCTGATAACGACGAACTGCGCCGTGCTGGGCGTCGCGCTCCTGAACATGGACTACCAGTACGACCTCGCGCGCTCCACGGTGTTCGGGTTTGCGGGCGGGCTGAGCTTCACGCTCGCGCTCATACTGTTCGCGGGCGTGCGCGAGAGGCTTGAGCTGTGCGACATCCCGGACTGCCTGAACGGCCTGCCCATCACGCTGATCTCGGCGGGGCTCGTGTCGCTGTCGTTTTTCGGATTCCAGGGCCTGTTTAATTAATTTTGCGTATTGTCAGGAGTGGCTCCCCATTATGAACATCATCATCCCAACATTGATCATGAGCGCGCTGGGCATCGTTTTCGGCATAGGGCTTGCGGTCGCCTCGAAGGCTTTCGGCGTGGAGGCCGACGGGCGCATCGCGCTGGTTCGCGAGGCGCTGCCCGGCGCCAACTGCGCCGCCTGCGGCTACACCGGCTGCGACGGGTACGCCGAAGCCGTGGTTTCCGGCGAGGCCAAGCCCAACAAGTGCAGCGTCGGCGGGCCGGACTGCGCCGCCAGGATCGCCGCGATCATGGGCGTGGAGGCGGGCGCGATGGAACGGATGGTCGCCCGCGTTCGCTGCGCGGGCACGGCGGGCGCCTGCAAGACAAAATACGACTATCAGGGCATAGAGGACTGCGCGGCGGCGAAGCTCATGCACGACGGGCCGTCCGCGTGCTCATACGGCTGCGCCGGGTTCGGATCGTGCGCGAAGGCGTGCAACTTCGGCGCCATCTACATGGAGGACGGCGTGGCGCGCGTCATAGCGTCAAAATGCACGGCCTGCGGCATGTGCGTCGCGGCGTGCCCCAAGCGGCTCATAGCGCTGGAGCCGGCGGACGCCAATTTCACCGTGTGCTGCGCGAACAGGGACAAGGGCATGTACGTCAGGCGGAGCTGCACGGCCGGCTGCATAGGCTGCATGCGCTGCGCGAAAGCCTGCCTCGTCCAGGCCATAACCGTGACGGACAGCCTCGCGTCCATCGACATGGGCAAGTGCAGGCGCTGCGGCGAGTGCATGAAAGTCTGCCCGCAAAAATGCATCCGCTATTTCGACTGCGCGCTCACGCGCTAGTAAATTTTGCCTATGCCCCATACCCCATGACCCATGGGGCCATGGCCTCTGCCGGCCCCATACCCATGCCCAAAGGCTGGATTATATACTCGTGTTCGATTGGGATTCCGACCGCAATTTGCGGTCGGACAGAGGAAACGAGTATTACTGACTCGCGTTTATGGTAAATTCAAATGCTCGTCAGTATAGCTATGGCATGGCCAGCGCGCCCATGAAGCGCGCGTAGGCCGGGAACGCCGCCTCCGGCTCGGGTATCTCGGGCCGCCACCGCTTTTCCCACTCAAACGAATACAGGCCGCCGTAGCCGTCCGCCTCAAGCCTGCCCACTATCTCCGCGATGTTTATCTCTCCCTCGCCCGGAAGCTCCACTTGCAGCCCGCCGCCGGCGAGGATCCGGCAGTCCTTGGCGTGGACGTGCCGCACATGCGGCGCGACCAGCCCGTAAAAAGGCTCAAAGCGGGCGCCGTATGCCCTGTAGCTGTGCTCTATGTCCCATATGATCCCGAACGACGGGCGCCGCCCGAGCCTCTCTATGACCGGCCCGAGCGCCTCGACGGTGTTGAAGTCGCCGTGCACTTCCTGGAGCACCGCGACGCCGCCGCCGCTCTCCTCCGCAAAATCGCACAGCCGCCCGATGCCGTCCGCCACGCGCCGCGCCGCGTCAAGCGGCCGCTCGCCGGCGGGGATCGCGTCCCCGAACACGCGGATATACGGTATGCCCATGGCCGCGCAGACCGATATGGCCGCGCGGCCTTCCTCCAAGGCTGCTTCCGTGTTCCGCGCGTCGTGGAAGCTGGCCGACGTGCCGGCGCAGCATATGCGGAGGCCGTGCCGCGAAAGCAGCTCCCGCGTCCCCTCCCTGCCCTCAGGCAGGAAGCACGGCAAAAGCTCGGTGCGGAGCTGATCCTGCACGCCGCGCACCTCAATCGCGGAAAAGCCGAGAGCCGCCGCGTTGCTCACGATTTGCCCAAAGTCCCAGTCCGGGCAGCCCAACGTGGAAAAAGCGAGCCTGCCTTTCAGCGCGAGCGCCGGCATGGCGTTTCCCCCCTCATCATCTATCTAATATCTAACTATCTGTCTATCTGTGTTATCCCAATTACTCGTCGTCCTCGTCCGACTCGAGATCCTTTTTCGCGCCCTCGATGATCTTCTGCGCTATGTTCGCCGGCGCCTCCTCGTAGCGCTCGAACCACTCCTTGAACGAGCCGCGCCCCTGCGTCATCGAGCGCAGATCGTTGGCGTACTTGAACATCTCGGCCGCCGGAACCTCGGCGAGCACCTGCTGCCCGCCGCCGCTCTGCGGCTCCATGCCCATGATCCTGCCGCGCCGCTTGTTGAGGTCGCCGATTATGTCGCCCATGTAGCTGTCCGGTATGTTGACCTCGACGTGGTCGATCGGCTCCAGAATGACCGGCGACGCCGTGGGCAGGCCCTTCTTGTACGCCAGCCGCGCCGCCAGCTTGAACGCCATTTCGGACGAGTCCACGTCGTGGTACGAGCCGTCCACGAGCGTCGCGCGCAGCTTCACGACGGGGTAGCCCGCCAGCACGCCCTTCTGGATGGCATCCTTCAGCCCTTTTTCCACGGCCGGGAAATACTGCTTGGGCACAGCCCCGCCGAATATCTTCTCGTTGAACTCCAAATCGTCCGCCTCGCCCGGCTCGAACTCCACCCACACGTGCCCGTACTGGCCGTGCCCGCCGGACTGCTTCTTGTGCTTGCCCTCCACCTTGATCTTCTTGCGGATGGTCTCCCTGTACGGGACCTTGGGGTCAATGAGGTTGACGCCCACGTTGAACTTCGCCTTGAGCTTGCTGACCAAGACGTCCAGGTGCTGCTCGCCTATGCCGGATATGATCATCTGCTTCGTCTCGGCGTTCTGATAGACCTTGAACGTCAGATCCTCGTCCTGGAGGCGCTGGAGGCCGGAGCTGATCTTTTCCTCGTCGCCCTTGGCCTTCGCCTCGACGGCGAGGGATATGCACGGCTCCGGGAACGCGATCTTGTCGAGCACGACCTTGGCGGACACGTCGCTCAGCGTGTCGTTCGTGCTCGTGTTCTGCAGCTTCGCGGCCGCGCCGATGTCGCCCGCGATGACCTTGTCCGTCGGGATCTGCTTTTTGCCGCGCAGGACAAAGAGCTGCGCTATCTTCTCCGTCTTTTCGGACGTGGCGTTGTACAGGACGCTGTCCGTCTTCATGGTCCCCGAAAACACCTTGAATATGGATATCCTGCCCACGAACGGGTCGGCTATCGTCTTGAACACGAGCGCCGACACGGGCTCGCTCTCGGACGGCTTCAGCTCGACGGGCTCGCCGCTGTCCGCCCTCGTCGCCGTTATGGCCCCCTTGTAGGCGGGATCCGGCAGGTACGCCACGATCGCGTCCATCAGCAGCTTTATCCCGGCGTTGGACAGCGCGGAGCCGCACAGCACGGGCACGATGGAGCCGGAGCACACGCCGTCGCGCAGGCCCCGCGAGATCTCCTCCGGCGTGAAGTCCTCCCCGCCGAAATACTTCTCCATAAGCTCCTCCGACGCCTCGGCGATGAGCTCCTTGAGCTGCTCCCATATCTGATCCACCCTGTCGGCGCTGGCCGCGGGCATGTCGGCCGGCTCGGCGTTCTCCTTGTTGAACCTGTACGCCTTTCTCGCGATGACGTCAACGACGCCGGAGAGCTTGCCGCCCTCCGCGATCGGCAGCTGGAACGGCAACAGCGACTTCCCGAACAGGCCGGCCGCCTGTTCGAGCGTCTTGTCGAAGTCCGCGTTCTCGTCGTCCATCTTGTTGACGAAAACCATCCTCGGCAGCTTGCTCTCGCTGGCGTATTCCCACGACTTCTCGGTCCCGACCGCGACGCCGTCCCGCGCGGATATCAGGATCAGCGCCGATTCCGACGCCCTCAGCCCCTGCCTGACCTCGCCGACGAAGTCGAAATATCCGGGGGTGTCTATCATGTTGACCTTGCAGCCGCCCCACTCGAACGGCGCGACGGCCAGGTTGATCGAAATCTTCCTTTTGATCTCCTCGGGATCGTAGTCCGTCGCGGTCGTGCCGTCGGAAATCTTGCCGAGGCGATCCAGCGCCCCGGTGTTGTACATCGCCGCCTCCGCGAGCGTTGTCTTTCCGGCGCCGCCATGCGACAGCAGGCAGACGTTCCTGAGCTTTTGAACAGAGTAATCCTTCATGATAACTCCCCCTAAAATGTATATGTATTCGCAAGCGGAGCCCGCAGAACCGCTGAACCCGCTAAGTCTGCTGACCTCGCTATACTGACGAGCATTTGAATTTTCCATAATCGCGAGTCAGTAATACTCGTTTCCTTTGTCCGACCGCAAATTGCGGTCGGAATTTCAATCGCTCACGAGTATAAATCTTCTGAACTCGCTGATTCCGCCGATTCCGCCGAATCTCCTGAACCCGCTGATTTTGCCCAATTTCCATGATATTGTATCATCATTGTTATTTTAGTGTCAATAATGTAAAATGATACCCGTATGATTATTCTGAGTGCCAAAAACCTGTCTTTTTCGTTCGGCGCCAGCCCCATTTTGAGCGGCGCCAGCTTTGCCCTGGACGAAAGCGCCCACTGCGGCGTCGTCGGCGTCAACGGGGCCGGCAAATCGACGCTGCTGCAGCTGATCAGCGGCGACTACGCCCCGGATGAGGGCAGCGTGCAGCTGTCCAGAAAATTGAGCGTCGGCTTTTTCCGGCAGGGCGGGGAATACGGCGGCGTGGCGGCGGGCGGCGCGGAAGCGATGGGCGCGGCTGGCGTGGCTGGCGCGGGAGCGATGGGTATAGCTGGCGTGGCTGGCGCGGGCGCCAGAGCGGCTGGCGGCGCTGGAGCAACGGACGCGGCCGGCGCGTGGGCGACGGGCGCTGCTGGCGCAGGCGCTGAAGTAGTTGCGAGCGGCGCATGGGCAACGGGCGCTGGGGCAACGGGCGCGGCTGCAGGCGGCGCGGGCAGCTCCGGAGCAATGGGCGGCGCAGGTAGCGCGGGCTCGGGCGGCGCCAATGCCTATGCCGGCGCCGGAGCGGGGGCGGGCGCGGGCGGCGCCGCGACCATCGGCGAGGCGGTGCGGGAGGTGTTCCGCGACGTGCTCGACCTGGAGGCGTCCATGCGGAGGCTGGAGGCCGAGCTGAGCGCCGTCCCGCACGGCGG
>JAISFK010000349.1 GCA_031263625.1 Clostridiales bacterium | reverse complement strand
GCTATTCGCCGGCCTTTCCGAACGCCGCCTGCCCCTCGTTCGGGCTGGATCTGCGCTCAAGGTTCGGGAACCTGCCCTCGAGCGCCGCGAGCGATATCTCGACGTCCTCGTGCGCCTCGTCCGGCGTGAAGCAGCCGACCGTGACCATGTCGCAGGGCCGGATGGTGTGCCACGCGAAGCTCAGCCCGACATACGGCGTCGCGCGCCCGGCCGCCATGGGCTTGATGGTCATGACGGGCTTTTTCGCGCTGTGTATGATGGCCGACACCGTCTCGATCTCCACCTGCATCATAAAGCCCATGCAGTTGTATATCTGGATGTACGTCTGCACGTCGTAGCCGTTGGCGTCCGAGTACACGACAAGCTCCGGCATGTGCGCGGAGAGGCCGGGGATGAGCCCGGCGTCGCGGACCATCTTCGTGTAGTCGGGCAGCCGCGCGATGACGCCGAGATTCTTGTTGACGAGCTGCTCCACGCTCGAGTGGTGCAGCAGGCTGAACCTGGCGCCCGCCTTCACCCCCATGCGAATGGTCGCCTCGGCCTCCCTGCGCGCCTCTGCCGTGTCCGACACGTCGATGACGGGCGTGTCTATGACGATGATGTCCTTGCCCAGCTTCTGCCTAGCGTGCTCTATGGCGCCCGCGATCAGCGGGTTTTTGCCGATCGGCCCCATGATGGTGTCCACGCCGTAGCCCATGAACGCCTCGAGCATGGGGAAAAAGTCCTCCGGCGCCGCGAACCTGCCCCTGATGCGCGCGTCGGCGGACGGGCTCGTGTGGCTGTAGCCGAGCAGCCAGTTGGTGCCGATGATCATGCGCGACAGCGACACGCCCGCCACTTCTGTCCTTGGAAAGACGTTGCCCATAAATGCCTCCTTATTTTTGGATCCCGCGCAGCGCAGCGCAGCCTATCCCATGTCGCCCCGCGCCGCCCCTCATCGCGCGCCCCTCATCGCGCGCCCCGCCCTCCGGCCGCCCTCAGACGTCCTTGCGGTCGAACAGGAGATAGCCGAACGCGCCAAACAGCGTTATGTGCGAGAGCAGGAGCGAAAGCGCCGTGGCCACCTGGCGCAGCGGCGCGCCCTGCCCTATCCACAGCTTGTACCACCCTATGTACGACGTGTACAGCACGGCGCCCGCCTCGCCCCACGCCACGCCGGACACCGCGCAGGCGACGTATGCGGCCACGGACAGGAACATGGCGAGCGTCGAGCCGGGGATCAGCACGGCGATGAACGCGGCCGTGGCCACGAACGCTGCCATCGGGACGAGCGAAAGCGCGTATGACAGCAGCGCGTTCAGGAGCGACGCCGTGTCCCGACCGGAGTATATCTGGAACGCGGCGCTGATCAGGAACGCCGCGCCGAGCGAGATCGCGACGTAGGCCAATATGGCCAGCGATTTCGCCAGGTACGCCGACAGCCGGCTTATGGGCCGCGTGAGCAGGCACTTGACGGACTTGCTCTCGAACTCCTGCGTGTACAGATCCGTGGACAGCATGAATATGGCGAGCGGGAGCAGAATCGCGCAGAAGAAAGACAGCGCGCTGAACGCGGTGTTGGGCAGGCGCAGCGTGACGGAGCCGATCTCCGCGCCGGCGGCGCCGAGAAAGCCGATGAGTGCGCACAGGGCCGCGTTGACGGCGAGTAGCGCCCAGTACTTCTTGCGCCAGAAGATTTTTAGCAGTTCCGCCCGCATGGCGATTAGCGTCATATGCCGATACCGAATCCTTTTGCCGGCGCCTGCCGCCGCCCGCGGCGCCCGCGCCTATTTGCCGCCGCGAGCCTCGCCGGCCCGCGACCGGCGGCTCTCGCTGCCGGCCCGCGATCGCTGGCATTTGCCCGCGCTTCTATTTGCCGCCGAGCCGCGCCTCGCCGTCGCGCCTGAGCCTGGCGACGGACAGAAAATAGTCCTCCACCGAGCTGTATTCGTACAGCACGTCCGACATCCGGGCGGTTTCCAGCAGCCTGCCCTCGTGCATGATGCCGACCCTGTTGCAGGTCTTCTCGATCTCCGGCGCCAGATGGCTGGATATCAGGAACGTCGCGCCGGTGCCCGCCGCCTGCCTCATGATGATGCCGCGTATGTCGGCCATGCCCTCGATGTCGAGGCCGTTCAGCGGCTCGTCCAGCACCATGAGCTCGGGGGCGTGTAGCATGCACAGCGCCAGCCCCAGCCGCGCCTTCATGCCGAGCGAGAACTTCTCCGCCGCGTCCCTGCGGTATTTGAGCAGGCCGACGGCGCCCAGGGCGCCCTCGACGCTCGCCCGCGCGTCCTCCAGGTCGTAGTAGCGCACGGCCAGCTCCAGGTTGCGCTGCGCGGACAGGTATCCGTAAAACGCCGGCGCCTCGACGATGCAGCCCACCTTTTTCAGCGCGTTCCGCGCGTTGTCGCGCACGGGCTGGCCGAATATGCTGATGTCCCCCTCGTAGGGGCACAGCCCGCATATGGACTTCATGGCCGTCGTCTTGCCCGAGCCGTTCGCCCCGAGCAGGCCAAAGACGTCCCCGCGCTGGAGCGAGAACGTCATTTCCGACACGCCGCGCCTGTTTCTGTACAGCTTTCTGAGCCCGCTGACATCCAGCACCATGCCCGCGCCCATGCTCATGCCCGCGCCGCCCGCCGGCCTACGCCGCCTCGGCGGTAGGCGAGACGGCAGGGGCGCCGATTGCGCCGATTGCCTCGATTGCCGGGCTTGGCGCCCGCGTGGCCAAAGCTGTTTCCCTGGCATAGGCGGCGGCGCCCGATGCGATCGCCCCCCAGTCCCCGTAGCCGAAGTCCTCCGGGTCAAAGTCGTCCCAGCTGTCATAGCCGAAATCTTCCGGTTCAAAATCCTGGTACGGAAGCATTTCCCGCAAATCGTCGTAGCTCTCGGCCGCTGTCGCGGGGCCGCCGCTCGTCACGGGCGAGGGCTTTTCGACGACGGTGGTCCCCACGTCGCTGACGCGGTAGTCAATCTCAGCCGCGTAGTTGGCCGGGCTGCCGTTGAACGTGCTGGCGACGCCCAGCTCGGCGCGGACGCTCGAAAAGCCGCCCTGGCCGTCAAATTCCGCGCTGAAATTCATATGCGAGAACTGCGCGTCGCTGCCCAGGACGGGGTAGGCGCGGTAATCGTAGCTATACTCGCCGTCCTCATAGCTCTCGCCGTAGTACCCCACGTCATGGCTGAACTCCTCCGCGACTATGGCAAGCGCGAGCTGCGCGAGCTCGGGGATCTGCTGGTCGCTGAGGGACAGGCTGACCTTGTCGCCGTCCGTCACGAAATAGTTCTTCGTGTCGCCGACCAGCGTGTCAAAGAGCACTTCCAAGAAGCGCAGCTGCGTCGCGCTGGTGCCGCCGATAATCCCGCCGCCGCTGCTGAAGCTGCCGCTGTATGCGCCCGAACCGTAGGAATAGTTGGGATACTCCCTGTACGCGCCGTTCGAGCCGGATATGTTCACGTCCGGGTCGGCGTAGCTGACATACTCGTACTGTTGCCCGTCGTAGCTGTCGATTGTCCGGGTGAGCGTCGCGCGCCCGTCCGACTGGATGACCTTGCGCTCCGCCGCGAGGGTCCCGCCGCCGCCCGACAGCGAAATGGACAGGTCGTATGTGGCGTTGCGCTCCTCGTATAGCTCAATCGTTTCAATCAGGCCGAACAGCGCGGCCTTCGTCCTCTCGTAGCCCGAGTAGTTGCGGACTGCGGCCGCCGCGGAAACGCTGAACACGGCTGCCGCGACAAACACGCATAGCAGCGTGGCGGTTCGTTTTTTCTTCGACATGTGCTTTACCGTCCTTTCAAGCCTTGCGCGCACTGCGCGCTTTGCAAATCTTGGCGCCCGGCGCAT